>DAHVOF010000154.1 GCA_027318945.1 Actinomycetota bacterium
GGCACCTCCTTCTCTGCCGATCAAGCGCCCAGGTGAATTTGTAAGAGTGAGTCTCGCAAATTTCCTCGTCAGATCTCCGGTGCTCAATTGGCGAGTTGACACGCCAGGCGATTTAGATCTGACTACGAAAAGGCTGGGGCCACTACTGGTGTTAGCTATCACGATCAAGAGGTCAGAAACATGCGCATCCATCACAACTGGTGCAACCCCATCCAGGAAATATTTCTTGCCAGAACCATTCGCAAAAATGAGGGCTGAGGAAGAAATTGACTGAGGAGACCCGAGAGGAACCGCTGCTGTGCCAATCATCAACCCCGAAGCGATCTCCGGTAGATATTCTGCTTTTGCTTCATCGTCTTGGCTTTGAAGAAGTATGTTAGCGGCAAGACCGATCGTGGAGAAATATGGAGCACACATGAGGGCGTATCCCGTCTCTTCGAATACGCCAATGAGGTCGACTAGAGATCCGCCGCTTCCACCATACTCTTCGGGGATGATCAAAGCCTGCAAGCCAAGTTCATCGCTCATCTTCTTCCAAACAACTGGATCATAGCCTTCCTCGGTTTCCATTAGGCGCCTGACTTCTCGACTAGGTGACATGTCATTTAAGAAACGAGAAACTACTGTCCTGAACTCGAGTTGTTCGTCACTAAATTCAAATAGCATTGTCTCGCACCTCATGGACTTGGTGGCAAATCATCGGCATTTTGTTCATTTACCAGTCGTTGACGAAAACGGTTTTCTAACCTCTCGAAATGGCCTGTTTCGATCCACCTCTGGTTCGCGCTGCAGGTTAAGGACGTTTTCTCCTATCACGTTGCGCTGTATCTGATCTGTTCCACCTGCTATAGAAGCCATAAACGCGCTGAGAGAATGCGCAAGCGCCGAGTGACCTACGGATGAGTCGGGAGCGTCAAGCAATCCCTCGGTGTCCGCAATCATGGACTCTACATGGGCTGCGTAATGCTGAAGACGCGACATGGCAAGTTTGCTCAAGGATGCTATCGGCGGCGACGGACCCCGCTTGCTCTCAGTCTGCGCACGCAGCGTATTCCATTGGTTCACCCTATGAAGAGAGTAGAACTTGACGAGCGCATCTCGAACAAATGGATCGGTATTGTTTCCACATCGTTTTGCGAGGTTGAAAAGAACCTCTGGATTCGGAAGCTTGCCAAGTCCGCCCGAATCAACCTTTCTTCCCGATAGGGAGGCGCTTGCAACATTGATTGCCTTTGTTGTCGAAATCATCACTCTCTCAACTGCCAACGCTCCACGCAATACGGTCCATCCATCGTCCACGGCTCCAACTACACTGCCACTGGGAATCTTTACATTGGTCAGGAACACCTCATTAAAGTCTGACTCGCCTGTAATTTGACGTATTGGTCGAATCTCCACGCCGTCCTGTCTTAATGGACACCAAAATAATGTGATACCACGATGCTTGGGCACATCCCAGTTTGTGCGTGCGGCCAGCAATGCGTAATCTGCACTAAGCGCCCCCGATGTCCAAACTTTTTGACCGTCGATAATCCAATTGTCTCCTTTCAGCTCAGCTCTGGTTTGGAGACTAGCCAAATCGGAACCTGCACCTGGCTCACTGTAAAGAAGGGAGTTCAAGACTTCGCCCGTGAGAAGTTTAATGAGCCACTCCTTTTTCAGCTCCTCTGTGCCAAATGTAAAGAACGTACAAGCCGGAATGTTCACTAAGTCCTGACCAGCTCCAACCTCACGAGCCTCAGAGAATTCTTCGACGACTGCCCAGGATACCTCGAGCGAAAATTCCTTGCCGTACCACGTTTTCGGCCAGCTCGGACAGGCCCATCCAGACGCAAGGACCTCCTTCATCCATTGAACTCTCGGCCGACTTCCCTGAGTGTGGGATTTCAACCAATCTCGAACTTCCAAACGAATGGTATCTATATCGTCATTTACCATGTTGATACCTCAGGTTGAGCTAGCACTTGAATATGTCCTGTGCTAAATGTCATCAATAATCAATAGGCTCCTGAATCAAATTCAGTGGCTACCCATTTAACGTCGATAAATTGGACTGGACAAAACCATAAGCACTTTTTTCTGAAGCCATCCAACCGGATGAGTCCTGGTATCTAGGCCCAAGACTGAGCTTTCTAGCCTGGGCAACGAAAGCAGGATCTTTCTCGATCATGGCAAATGCTTCACGGAGCACCTGTTTTGCTGCTCTTGACATATTAGGTGGGCCGTCTATGCCGAGAAAGTTGTAGAAGGCCTCGTTAGAGGAACCCACCTTGGCGATGGATGCCACACCAGGCAGATATTGAAGCGACTTGGGTGCAAACTCTACCACCGCCTGTATTTTCTTTTCAGCAATTAATGGAAGTGCCTGAGCCCTAGTCACTGATGCCAAGTCCACGGCTCCACTTAAGACTCCGTCTATAGACTGTGCCGCGTTTGCATATGGTACGGTGGCGGTCTTGATGTGGTTAACTTTGGAGAGAAACTGCGCAGTCATCCATCCAGCGGAAGTTTTCACACCAAACACCCCGATCGTAACAGTGCGACCACCATTCTCCAAACTGGTGAAGTTTTTCAACGGGGAGCCGAACTTCGAAACGTAAATCGACGTATCATTGCCATACAGACCGGCCAAAGGCGTATATTTCAGTAAGTTGTAGGCACCGTTCCCAATAATTTCACCGATCGCCATCTGAGGAAGATAAGTCATATGCAGGACTCCCGAGTTGGGTGAACTATTGTAAACATATTGCGAACCTGTATTTCCCCCTCCTCCAAGCACCGGTCGAATAGTGACTGGTATGTGTAATGTCGCCTGGAGAAATGGCTCAACGGCCTGGGCCCCGCTATAGGTGACACCTCCCGGCGGCAAATCTGACACAATCGTGATGCCTTGCGGAAACAAGCTTTTTGCAGCGGTGGCCAGAGACGCAGCTGACAGCGTCCCATTACTTGCTTCCGTAGTGGACGAGCTGCCGTTAGAAGACGACCGCTGAGCGCTTGTCGATCCACATGCTGATAGAAACAAAAATGCTACAACCGGAGCACTGAGAACATTCCACCTTAATTTATTCAAGGATCCCCCCTTTATCCAAATAACTCACTAGACACGTTTATTGCTGACAGTCCGTACCTGACTTCCCCAGACTAGGCGCCAAATTCTGCCTAGAACAAACTACATGAATTTGCTGCCCCGGAATGCAACAAGGTCCACAACCACAACCTTCTTCAAATTTCAAACTTTGGAACGCGGTAGCCTTTATCTAGGCCAACTTGGCGACTGACCGAGTCGCCAAAACTGATTATAACACCGTAACAGTAACCTTGCTTCCAGCACCTTATCGTTAATATCTCAAGAGACCTGGATTCGTTTCCGAACCATTGGATTCCGGTGAAGTCCAACTTCAGTACCATGACCGGCAAACACATCGGCCTCTTCGAGCATTAACTATTATCCATCAAGTAGTGCAGTACGATCCTCTACAACCTCATTCCAGCGCTCACGTCCAAGTCTTCCAAGGAAAATTATTCAAACATATTGTCGCCAATCTTGTCCACCATTATTGCATTCCACACCGGTTCTTGTAAATCCAGGAAATCCACCACAGCTAGATATTGATAGTCTTGGCGGAATTGGCCTCACTTCGCCGGTGCGCAAAGGCAAGCATCGAGCATCCCGGCAAAATTCGATTCCCGACTCAGGGCTAGCGGCCTTGAAAGTCTGCTTGTCGCTTCTCAAGGAATGCCCGAACACCTTCTTTGGAATCCTCGGTCTGCCGAGAGCTATAGGGGAATCTTGTGTATGAAGCCCTGACGGGATTGCTGGGAATTCTCATCTGAATGGACTGGTGAGGCGGGACCTCCTGATGAAATGTCATTAGACGAATCAATCTCAACAAGGAGACCCCTACGTAATGACAATGCTAACTCCCCAGTTCGGTACCCAGTCCCGCCAGAATCTCGTATCATACTCGATCACAGAATTGTTGTGACACCACGCCAAGCGTCTTATTGCCGAAGCCTTAGAAGCCGAGGTGAACTCGGTTGTTGCAGAACTGAAAAGCCAGGATACAGCGGTAGTTAGAAACGGATATCTTCCCGAGCGAGCTATAACCACAGCCATTGGCGACATAGAGGTGAGCGTTCCCCGGATCCGCTCCAAAGACGGCGAGGCCATCAATTTCACCTCGACACTCATCCCTAAGTACTTGAGGCGTTCGAAGTCGATCTCTGCTTGGGAGGCATATACGTATCTGAAATGAATCTCAGAGCGAGACATGTCTTCTGTACTTGAGGTGGTGCTAGGCGATGGTGCGAAAAAGCTCACTCCGTCGGTCGTATCCGATCTGAAGAAGTCCTGGACAACCAAGTTCAACGCCTTGAAGAAACGCGATCTCTCGAGCACAAGATTCAGCTATATCTACGCTGACGGAATTTATCAATCTGTCCGAGGAGACAATCCGAAGATCTGCGTGCTTGTGATCATCGCAGTAGACACCGATGGGAGGAAGCACCTTGTAACACTCGAGGACGGAGTAAGAGAGTCCGCCCAGTCCTAGAGAGAAGTGCTGTTGGATCTCAAATCGAGGGGAATGGCCGAGCCGCTTCTCGCGATCGGAGACGGCGCAATGGGGTTCTGGGCGGCCCTGTCGGAGATCTTTCCTGGCACAAAACATCAGCGGCGTTGAATGCATTATGTGGACCAGCAGATTATGTGGGAAGGATCTAGAGATTCCAATGTCATGTGGGTAAATAAGCTTCGCGTGTCCACATAACCAGAGAGCCTTCAGGAAGGCGAGTAGCCTGTCTGAAGGGCGATAGCGACCGGGAACGCTTGAGATCGGCGTGATTCGAGCGCCTTCCCCTTCAGTTCGAGGTCGGCATGCAGGTATATTCGCGTGGTTTCGATACTCTCGTGACCTAACCAGAGAGCGATGACAGTGGTATCGACTCCCGCGTTACTGGTTGCAACCGTGTGACGCAGATGGTGAGGATAAACTCCTTCCAAGCCCGCCCGGGATGCCGTCGATGACGATGCCGTAAATTTCCCCTGGACTCAGCGGCTTACGGGGAGAGCCCGAATGCAGGTGAAGACCTCCCGCATCTCACACTTAGGACGTCTCTGCTTCAGCCATGAAACAAGTGCCTCACCGACATCGGATAGAAGCGGTAGCCGTTCGGTCCCTTTCCCCTTGCCGGTTATGGTGATCTCCCCGGCGCACCAGTCGATGTCCTCGAGGCACAGGGAGGCAACCTCGCGAGAGCGCAACCCGAGACGAGATAGGAACATGAGCACAGCGAAGTCACGCTGCCCATAGGCCGTTGTTCGGTCGCAGCTTTGAACCCGACTTTGACAGCTGATTGCGAGAATTCTTCCTAAACATCGAGGTAAGGCAGTGTTTGTAGAGATCGCCAAATGATTCAGCTCATTGCGGAACAGAACTCCTTTTCACCCTCGCTGCCAGTTTTCTTATCTCGCCAAGGGATATGAATTTGCGCTCGAGATCAATTCCCATGCGCTCTCTGAGTGCGGAGGTGACTTCGTCGGAGTGGTCGCATAGGTACCAGTTCTCCGCCACATGGCTGCACGAGGCGTTGTTGAGGCTGTTCGCGATCTGTGAGATGGAGTACTCGTTGTCGAGCCGTATCGCGAGTATTTGAGCCAAGGTGAGTGCGAGAAAACACATTAGGAAGTGCGCTTCGATCCGATCTTGCCTCGAGAGGTACACCGGCCTGGTCTCGAGATCGGTCTTGGTGACCCTGAACATCTTCTCTATCTTCCAAAGCCCGTGATATATCTCTAGTATCTCGTCGTCTGACTTGTTGAGTTCGCTGGTGATGATGACGTAGTACCCGTCCAGCTTTTCTTCTTCAGAGATCTTGGCGTGGTGTCGCAACAGTTCTGTGATCGAGTCTGAAACGAGATTCTGTCCGGACTGGGTACCGAACTGGGAAGTTAGCATTGTCATTAGGTAGGGGTCTCCTTATTGAGATTGATTCGTCTAATGACATTTCATCAGGAGGTCCCGCCTCACCAGTCCATTCAGATGAGAATTCCCAGCAATCCCGTCAGAGCTTCATACACAAGATTCCTCTATACCTCTCGATCGGCGCAAAACCCACTAACGGAACACGTTTTCACAAAACTAACTTGTGGATTGTTCTAAACAGAATACCTGCCAATTAAAATGACGCTCCCGTAGGTGATGAGATGACTCCATCGTCTTGGAGCACTTTAGCGTCTTCATCGGAGTAACCCAGATCCCTTATAATTTCTAAGGTATGCTGAGACAGAGTTGGGGCGCCTGACTCAGAGCCGAGGTATTTGTCGTCTATCGCAATTGGAGCTTTGACCCATCGCTCACTTGCTTCACCAGAATCTGAGATTATCCCAAGAGCTTGCACTTGCGGATTGGTGACGGCATCCGGCACAGAGAGAATCTCTGAGAACGGAACGTCATGCCGTTTTAGAAGGTCTCCCCACCATTTGCGCGACTGGGTCTTGAAAATCTCCTGGAGCACCTCCCGAAGTTCGTCGTAGTTGTCGGTTCGAGAACTCTTTGTAGAAAATCGGGAATCAGTTATCAGATCAGGTCGCTCGACCGATTTGCATAGTGCCACCCAAAATTTTTCCAAGCCAGAAAGCTGAACGGCAAAAGCAAGTCCTTCGGAATCCAGAAATGCAAAGGCCTGAGAATTCCTTGGTCTACTGCTCTTGTTTGGTATCGTCCCTTCCATTAGATACGATGACAAACTTGATCCTAGAAATGATACGCATGAGGCGAGCATACTAATTTCCAATTTGACTCCATTGCCGGTTTCTCTACGTTGTTCGATCCCCGCTAACAGAGCAAAGGCTGCATACAGGCCCGTCACTTGATCAGCGAGATTTGGTCCCAGGGCTTCCGGAGAACTGAGGTCAGTGAATTGACTCCAAAGTCCACTCATTGCTTGAGCTACAGCATCATATGCCGGACGCCCGGCTTCCGGTCCCCAGCTTCCAAGTCCAGTGATGTAGCAGTACACCAAAGTTGGGTTGAGTTCGTGCAATGCGCTCCAACCAACTCCGAGTTTATCCATTACCCCGGGCCTTGAATTCTCAATAACAGCATCGGCTGACTTGATGAGCTGAAGATACACATCCCTACCCTGCGGATGTTTAAGGTTGAGTGTAATGCTCCTTTTCCCACGATTGTAAGCCGCGAAGCTTGGACGTATGTTGAGCCCAGATTTTCCCCACGTTCGAAATTGGTCGCCACCGTTGGGTGGTTCCACTTTGATTATGTCAGCTCCAAGATGGGCGAACATCCCACCCGCGAATGGTCCAGTGATAACACTTGCGTTCTCAACGATTCTTAGGCCTGTAAGAAGTTTCCTTAACGGCATACTGGGTCCTTTCATCCAAAATACTGCCGAAAACAAAACAGGTTTTGTTAACAATCCATCGGATCCGGATTCAAAGGATAATCCTAGAACCGCGTAAACTCAATTTTCTAAAGCATCGAGTTGAAAACCGTAGGTATCCATAAAATTGCAACTGTGAAAATCTCAGAATCAAAAGCTGCTACGTAATTTGAACTCACTTCATATCAGTGACTGATGCTCGGCTGAAGAACTGATGTTGTCAATGGGTGGTCGTCTCATCAAAGAATTGGCCGTTCAAAATATGTTGCGTCAAAACAATGAGTCTTGAAGGGGCCTTGGGGGTCGCTCGCGCTGCTTGACCCGGGTGAAATACATTTCCGATGATATGGCTCTCGGGCGTGCAAGAATAGGCAGGCCTTGCTGCGTGTGATGTCCCAAGTTGTCAGGCGAAAAAGGTTATAGCGCTGCTTTCTCTGTCAAAGTGACGCTGTACCCGAAAGATTCGATCTTCTTCTGCAGCCGTTTCACCTGCAGTAAAGGATCGTCGTGTCGTTCGAAGTAGTCGCTGCCGGGATCTTTGTAATATGCGCCTGTGGTGAGCAAATGCCAAGAGGTGTCGAGTATTGAATGGGCCACAGCCACCGCCGCCTTGTTGGGTCCCCGCCTTCTGGCAATGCGCGCATACTGGGCGGAGCAGTAGCTGTTCTTGGTATGTGCCGCAGCACGGGCAGCTTCGATCAGGGTCCGCCTGAGCCAGGGAGAGCCTTTACGGGTACCGGCAGGTCTTTTCTTGCCTGCGGACTCATAGCTGGCAGGTGCCACCCCAGCCCCGGCGCACAGGTGTCCAGATGTTGGGAACTTGGACATGTCGCCGCCTGTTTCTACGATGATCGTCTCTGCGGTAGTCTGCGAAACCCCAGGAATGGAGCTGAGCAGGCTGACCTGGTGCTGGAAGGGGGCAATCCGTAAAGCTATCTCTCTGGTCAGCTCGGCAATGGATTGATCCAGGTGATCTATCTGCGAGATGATCTGGTGGCACAGCACGCCATGGGAAGTGGTGAAGTTGGCCCGGAGCGCCTCAGCCAGCTGCTCGCTCTTTTTAGCCAGGACTCCCTTAGCGAGAGCGGAAAGCGCAGCCGGATCCCGTTCTCCAGCTATCATCTGCTCGCAAAACTCCCCGGTCACGTTGACACCAACCTAATCCCCGATACGCCATACACCCTTGCTAGGATTAGCGAACACGGCCATCCTAATCCCCTATGATGTCGCTGGGCTGGGCTGGCTTGCTCGGGAGGGGTCAACACAACCGGTTCACCTATTCATTGCCGGGTCTCAGAACCACTTCAGAATCTGAGGAATGTAATATGTACGCAAGTATTTTTTCCACGCAACAACCTTGGGGGTGGTTTGCCTGATAGATGTCCATGCACACTTTTGTCCAGTCACGTTCTTAAACCAAGTGGAAAGGAGGCGCGATTGTGTCTTCCCGCCGCGCCTCGAGCGGTTGCTGTCCTATCTTCCATCCATGAGTGATCCGCAAGTACGAATTGGGGCTATGGATGAGCACGGCATAGATTACTCGGTCCTTTCTCTGGCGGCGGTAAACGTTTGGCCTTGGAACCCACGAGAAGCTCGGGAACTCAGTCGGCTGGCTAATGAAGAGCTGGCGTTGGTGAAAGATCGGCACCCGGGTCGATTTGAGATCTTGGGGACAGTACCGATGGAGGACCCGACCGAAGCACCGAAGGAACTGAGATACCTTATGCTGAATCTAGGCTTTCCAGGAGTGATGATCGGGGCCAATATTCATGGGAAGCTGTTGGATGATCCGGCCTTCACGGAGTTCTGGGAAATGGCAGACGAACTGGGTGCCGTCATTTTTCTGCACCCAGCCGAATTTTACGATATTCCCGCTCTGAGTGAGTTTGACTTGATGAGGCTCCTGGGGTTTCTTTTAGATACCAGCCTAGCAGTTGCCAGAATGGCCCTTTCTGGACACTTAGAACGCTATCAGCATGTCCGGATAATCGTTCCTCATCTTGGAGGGGTCTTGCCCTTCGTCATAGACCGGTTGGATCGTGGCTACTCCATCTTCGGGGAGGCTAGACGCGGTGCACCGTATCCTCCCAGCTATTACCTGAAGAATCTTTATTACGACACCGTGTCCTTTCACCGTCCAGCTTTATTGACTACGCTCGATATGGTTGGAACAAGTCGACTACTCCTAGGGAGTGATACCCCCAATCCTATCGGAGGGATTGAGGAAGCCGTCCACATGATTCGAGAACTAGGACTTACCCCGGAAGAAGAGTCAGCAGTACTTGAGGACAATGCCAGAGAGTTGTTCTCAAGTCACAGTTCGCGCGTTAATTAGGGGTCAATGAACAGGCCTCTTTCTTGAGGACCCTTATTGCGATATCTGAAATGAAGATCGCTCCCTTCATTGACGGTGAACAGCAGCCAAACGACCGAAAGTTTTGCTTCGAGGGCGGCCGTATAACCGAGATACTTAGAAACTAGCTAGTGATTTACGGGCGGGCACTCTGAGCCACCAACGCACTGCCCTGGATGTGTTGGGTATGGAATCCAGATCCCATACTAGATCACTACAAGGCAGTGCTTCTGCCATCACAAGGCTACCAGCAGATACGTCCTATCCGATGAATCCGTTATGCTTAATTTCAGGACTAACCTCCTTCGTACGTGGCATATTTAGGACGCTACACTACGATTGAAGCCCACGGAATATGCGACTATTGTGGCCGGTCGCCATGTTGTCTAAATAGAGACGTAGGAATTCGCGAAATGCATTGAAACGACCAGCGCCCTTCCGTGTAGTGTATGGTGAGTGATTATCGAATGACCTCGGACGGGACGTCCCATGGAAGGTTTCGCAGAAGAGCGGTCCCACTTGTTGTGTTGCTTGTCGTCACAGCTCTTTTCCGATCAACCCAAAACGCGTTCCAAACCACCATAGGCCCAATCGGCCACACCGTCCTGAACCTTGACCCATCCGTCATAGGCGTTGGAATTGCCCTTGCCGGCGCTGTTACAACCCTCGCCAGCCTGTTTCTCGTGGTGCGCCTTCGTGCGACCAGGCTCCGTACAATTGCACTCACGGGACTCACCGCACTCGCCACTGCGATAGTGTTGATTGTCTTCGGGCGAGGACTCTCGAGTTTTCTCATTTCATCAATCATTTTTGGGATGTCCGGAGGTCTTGTAATTCCCGTCTTGGCTACCCTCGCCGGACGCGTCGAGGGCGTTTCACGAGACCGAGCTATATCCGCATATACAGTCGCACTCAGTGCCAGCCTTGCCGTGGGGCCGTTCTTCGAGTCCATCGTCCTCAGCTTGAACCACGACTCGTTAAAGGGTGGACTGCTAAGCTTCCTCCCACTTCCCCTACTCGCCCTAGTGCTGTTCACAAGCATGAGGGCGCAGCCAAAACAATCTCCTGCATCTACCAACCGGCCCTCTTTCCCCAACAACCTCTACAAGAGCCCCCAGTTTCGCCTAGCTGCAGTTGCGCTACTTCTATATCAAGTGCCCTTCGTTGCGATCACCGCATTTGGGGCATTGATCGCTCGCTATGAATACGGCATAACCGTTGCTCTTGCGCAGGTTTCCTTTACAGTCTTTTTCCTTGTTTCGCTTGCGACCCGCTCAATGCTCGTTTGGAAACATCCCGGCGATAAAGGGGGCTCACTGTTGCGTCTTTCAGCGATCCTGACATTCGCTGGAACGATACTGCTTGCGATCGGACACAACGTCATCTTTCTGTTCACTGCCATCGTTTTTTTGGGCGTTCCTCACGGCTTCGTCTATCCCCTTGCCATCTCGACAATCTCACGCTCGACCTCCCCACGAGATGTGCCAAAAGCCAATGCTGCCTTGTTCGCCACCCAAAGCGCGGCCTCAGTCGTAAGCCCGATCCTGCTGGGCGCCACCGCCACCCTATTCGGCTATCAGGCAATCGCACTTACTACGCTTGTCCCGGTAAGCATATTTGGAATATTGCTTTTCATGATGCACAGAGCCGAAAGCGCAAACCCAAACTTTGCGAATCCAAGCGAACAGGCGTGAAACCTTAGGTTCTGCGCAAAGCTCTTCAGGTCTAGGAAATAAGGATTACCGAATTGCCTGTTTAACGCCGCGTGTCGATCTGTTAACGTGATCGCAGAGTTTCAGATTCAGACATTGCTAAATCCGTGCCTTTCATGCCCACAGCGCTCACAACGCATCAACAAACTTTCCGGAAACAGAACCCCACGGATCAGGTGCAAGTCAAAGTATTTCACTCGTAATCCCAGGCAGTAACCGTAACCATCTAAGCTCCTGGCCAACAAAGAGAAAAGATGGCGTTCGTGGTCAATAAACTCAACTCATGCGCAAGCGATCCGCCAACGAGAATAGCTATAAACTATTTTGGTCCACCGATCCACAGCAGAACGGGCCAAAGTATATAACCCTCATGGCACGCTATCCCCAATGGCTTAGGCCCGTGCGCGAGAGGGAAAGTTGACACATTGGCACCTGTCCTGATCGTCTTCTGCGCATTACTCGGCCTTGCAATAGGATCATTTATCAACGTAGTGGTTTATCGTGTGCCTCGACACGAATCCGTAGTGTCGCCAGGATCTTCGTGCCCCTCTTGCGGGAGCAGAATCCGCGCATTTGACAATATCCCCCTGCTGTCCTGGATTTTGCTCAAGGGTCGCTGCCGCACCTGCGATTCGCCGATATCGATGAGATATCCCCTTGTCGAACTCGCATGTGCCGCTCTCTTTGCCGCTACCGCGGCAAAGATCGGCTCAAATTGGGATCTCCCGGCAATGCTGGTGCTGATTGCGACTCTAATTGCGCTTGCCATAATCGACTTCGAGCATCTCCTTCTACCTAGGAGCATTGTTCAGCCGGCAACGATCGCGGTGCTAGCACTTCTGATAATGGCCGCTGCGGCTGGAAACGACTGGAATAGGCTTTATACAGCAATTATTTGCGCAATGGCCTGGTTTGGCGTGTTCCTTATTATCAACTTGCTCAGCCCCCGGGCCCTGGGATTCGGCGATGTCAGGCTTGCTCCCCTCCTCGGACTAGGCCTTGGCTGGCTTGGGATATGGTATGCAATCTTGGGATTCTTCACTGCCAATCTTTTAGGAGCAGTTACTGGGACCATACTTGTCGCGGCAAAGCGCATGGACCGCAACCAAAGGATACCTTACGCAGTGTTCTTGGCCCTTGGCTCTGGAGTTGCCATCTTCGCTGGTTCGTTTATGCGACAGCACCTCCAGCAATACCTGTAGCCATGCGTGACGGATCCGAGGCAGCTTGAGCAACTAGTAAACCATCTCCACTCTCAACCCCTCGCTATCCCAATCCGCCGCACTAGGAATGCGAATGGCAGCGTGTCCAAACACCCTTCGAGCAGTCCACAAAAGAGCTGAAACATCCAAAAGATGCTTCGCGGATATTCCAGACAGCCCCGCATCCATAATTCTCGCGATATCAGGAATTTTCTTCTCCAAAAGAGTTAGGCGCTCGTAATGTCCGGCTTCGAAACTCTTTGGCCACCTGAGAGGCTTGCTTGAATTCAGCTGGTAAAAACTCAATTCCGGATGCCCCTCATATACAACCCGCTGGCGGTACTGAGAAATTTGGGCAGCGACCTCACGGTATCGAGGTAGAAGACGCGCGGTCACGGCATCAAGTCGCTCAGTATCGAGAGGTCCAGTGCCCAGCAGAGCCGCGCGCGTAGGCGAGGTACCCACTGTCGACGCCCTCCTGCCTAGAAGAGCCCTGACTTCTAAATCGCAACGGCGTCGGTCGGAACCCGGCTCATCAACAT
>DAHVOF010000174.1 GCA_027318945.1 Actinomycetota bacterium
TGGCGGCATGCGGCTCAAGTACAACGGCGTCTTCCACATCGACAACAGCTTCGTCGTCGTCAGGACTTCAAAGCGATTTAAGTTACTTCAAAGGCAAGACGGTCACACTTATTGCGCCAGACAAACCTGGCGGCTCGCTGAATTCCGAGGCACACATTGTCGCGCCATACATTGCCAAATATCTCAATGCTTCCGTGGTGGTTGAAAACATACCGGCCGGCCACACGATTGCCGGACAGACCGCCTTAGAAAAAGCTTCACCCAACGGACTTACGATTGGAATCTTAGACGTGGGCGAGTATGCCACGGCAACATTGGCAGGTGAGAAACCTTTGCCATATAATCCTGCGAAGCTCGATTTTCTGGGCTCCCCGCTTCCCGCGACCAACGCAATAGTCGTGCAGCCAAGTTCCCCATATAAGACATTTGCGGATGTCGTAAATTCCACCGCGCCGATCAACACTCTGTTGCTTCCAGGCACAGGCGGCGCAATATTTCAAAGCATTCTTCAGGCACTCAGCGTGAAGGTGAACTTTATCACTGGCTATGCCAATGCAACGGACCTTGTGGCAGGTTTCTTGCGCGGAGACGGCACAATGACAAGTTCGAATCTTCTCAATATGGGCCAGCTTGTCAAGCCCGGGAAGGCTCGTGCCGTTTTAATTACGGGGCCACCACCTGCCGGCAATACCACTTTCCAGGGAGTTCAGACACTGTCGCAGTACCTCGTCAGCAATCCAGTTGCCAATTCCAAGTCGTCTGCGGAGATCAAGGCCTCCCAAAGCGCATTTGATGCAGTTGGATCATCAATAGCAGCTCCGGAAAACACACCCGTGTCAGAGTTGGTAGCGCTACGTGCCGCGGTTAAATACGCCTTCACCCAGTCCAAGGTTGGCACAGAATTAGGAGCTCTCGGAGTACCTTCCGGTTTCGTAGGACCAAACGGATCCGTCAAGTCGACCTTGTCGGCAGAGGCCGGCTACAAGACCCTGGCGGCCGACGGAATAAAGTTTGGAAAATGACGCGCATAAATGTGGAATAGGAGGTCAAGCAAGAACTGGGTTGGCGCCGTCAAGAGCCTTAATGTTTTGCCCCGATTTTTCTCAACGGATTTGGCAATAATATGCCACATCCTCGCAACCCCAGGGCCGGATTGCACAGAACAATTGGGGAACGACTAAGAGGTGAGTTATGGGGGAGCTATTCAGCCGCAACATTCGAATTATGGTAAAAACGGCTGCTCAAGGCCACAGGACAAATTATTAGACAGGCCGGAATGCAAGTGTCAGTGCAGGTGAATTTAGTGGTATCCGCCATCTCTATTGCAGCTCCAAGATGGTATTACATTATGTAGCCGAAGGTCTTACAACTTTACTCGGGAATGCGCAGTCCGCAATATTTTTAGTTGTCGGATCGTGCATCGGACTGCTCATTGGTGTTATCCCGGGCCTCGGTGGGCCAGTAATAATGAGTATCGTGGTAGCGTTCGCGTATCATTTGAGTGTCCCAGAAATCACGAGTCTATTTCTAGCTGTTTTGGCTGGCAGCTATTACAGTGCTTCGATCACTTCGATACTGTTAAATACTCCAGCGCACCCAGAGGCATTTGCTGTGACTTTCGACGGTTTTCCGATGGCCCAGCGCGGTGAGGCGGGCCGGGCCCTAGGCATTTCCGCTTCATCCACGCTGATTGGTGGTCTCATCGGATGCGTTGCGCTCGTTGGGCTACTCCAATTCGTCAATCAACTGTCCGTGGCATTTCACCCCCCTGAATATGTGGCTCTCATCGCTCTAGCGCTAGTTCTAGTCAGCACGTTAGGGACGGATTCAGTCAGCAAGGCCCTTACATCTGCTGGACTTGGCATCGTCTTGGCATCAGTTGGAGAGTCTTACGTAACCGGTCTAGAGAGATACACGTTTAATTCCTCGGGGCTTCTAGGAGGCATCAACCTCATTTCTCTTGTTCTTGGCCTGCTAGCCATTCCGCAGATGCTCCTCCTATTCGGAACAGCGACAAAGGTGGCCGCCGAGGACATGATGGGAAGAAAAGTTGCTGTTCTTGAGCCGGCAAAAATTGGGAAAGGTTACCGAAAGCAGTCGATAAGTGGTTTTCTCGAGCCATTTCACAGACTTCCAGTTCTCATGAGAAGTGCCGTGATTGGTGTCGTCACAGGAGTAATCCCGGGAATCGGTGGTTTCGCTGCAAATTTTTTATCGTACAGCATCTCGGAGCAAATGAGCAAGGGAAAGCGTAGGCAATTTGGTACGGGAACGGCTGAGGGAATTATTGCTGCAGAGGGCTCATCGCTTTCCAAAGAGGCAGGTGGGCTCATTCCCTTGCTCGGTTTAGGAATTCCGGGGGGCGTTGGAAGCGCGCTCTTCTTGGCTGTACTAGCTCTAAAGAATATTGTTCCAGGTTACGGATTTGTCAAGCACTATCCCGTACTCACGTACGAGATGGTATGGATTATTGCGATTGGCGGCCTAATTGGAACCTTGGGAGGACTATTAATTACCCCGGGTCTCGCCCAGATCACGAGAGTTCCCGCACTGTGTATTGTGCCAATGGTGATGACACTCGTTGTCATTGGAACTTTTGCGGCCGAAGGATCGATGTTCGTTGTGGGCGAAATGGTCGTGTTTATAATTCTTGGGTTCGTCCTCAGAAGGCTTAAATACTCGCTCCCCGCAGTGGTGATCGGCGTTGTGCTGGGAACTACGTTTGAATCAAACGTATATCTGACCACCAAGGTATTTCCTGGATTCAGTTTCCTGTGGCGCCAACCACTAGCCGACGTAATTTTCCTACTAGCTCTTATTGCAGTTGCGTGGAAGGGAATGACGACATGGCGTGACTATCACTCCCCTAAAACTATCCACAAGGATTTAAGTGCTGCCGAATCGGTAAAATCGGCCGAGGAAAACTCAGTTAGCTTTTTCGAACCCAGCTCAGAACATCTCGGTACGAAACCTCCGAGCAGAGTTGAAACCATCGCAATGAATCAAACCAAAACATTGGACGACTCCTGTGTCGTTGTATTGGAGCAAGCGAATCCCAAAGTCTCAGCAAAATCGTTGTCTCATCCGGTGGCAGCTCCCCATTCATATCCGTTTTTGAGTTTTGCGACCTCAATATGTCTTTCTGCTCTTGGAATATTCGTGATTTTGTACGGCATGCTTCGCTATGACAAAGCCACGTTTCTCATGCCAGCAATTGGTGGGCTTACCGTAGCGATGAGTTCACTTTCACGAATCCCAGGTGATACACGCGCATTTGTAAGGTTCTTAAAATCCCGTGGTGGGACCAGGGAACTCACCCCAAAAACTGAGACCATAACTACTCCTCTATTTAAAAAGGTGGGGCCACGTGAAAGATCTCAAAGGTTGCGGAGTTTCGTCTCGTCCAGATTCAGCAGAAGCAGCGACATCCATGAAATTGTGTTAGGTGGATGGGGAATACACGGGCAACACACTCGCGAGCTTTCCGGTTTCATTTGGTTTCTTTTCCTGGCCGTGGTGTGCTACGTCTTTGGATTTTACGTTGGTATACCGGCATTCCTTTTGTTGTATGGATTTCTAGCAACGAGAAGGGTCTTCAGGAACTGGACCAGGCGGTTAATTTTCGCAGTTATAACTGCCTTGATCATGACTCTCGTGGCACAGATCTTGCTTTCCGATTTACTTCACCTGGCCTACACGCCGCTGCTCGTGTTGTAATGGGCCTGACCAGGTCCTGGACTAACATAGTTGCAAGACGCCGGCAGGCATAATCGTTTTTGCGTTCAGCCGTGACTGATCGCGCTTGAACCCGGCCATTGCACCGCCTTTCGCGCGGTCGTTTGCTTTGCCTATCTGCTATTTGAATACTTCGAGCGCGGGAGCGAAACCCGGGTCTTTTCGAATAGTGTCCAAGGAGGACAAGTTGAACCAGCATGGGCATGCCGACATGACACGCCCATGCCGCAACACCGTCATTAGTCCAAAAGGTGCGCCCAGCGCCTGCGCGCCTCTTCTCGAACTTCGCGCGGCGGCACGTTGACCGGAGGAAACTTGTCTCTCCACTCCCAGGGCCTGCAAGCATCGATTAAGGCTCGAGAACTGGTGTAATCCCCGATGTCTTTGCGCTCAGGTGGGATGATCGGGTCAAGGGGGCTGCTCCATGCACGGTTCACAATGTCTATCGAAGTGGCCGGATCGCTCCTGGTGCACACGGCCCACATGACCTCTTCCAAATCGGCAGGATCAATGTCCTCATCGACCACCACGGTATACCGGCCGACATAAGCCGCCGAACGACTCTGGGAGGCCAAATGGAGCACTTGGCGGGCGTGACCGGGATAGCGCTGTTTGATGGAAACCACTGTGAAGAGCCTGGTCCCGCCAACTTCATGCTGCCACACGCCCGCAACATCCGGGATGCCGAACCTGTCAAGTTCGTCCCTCAAAAGAGCAGACCGCAGCACAGCACGGTAGCGTGAGATCTCGTCCGGTGGCTGGGCTGGAGGCACGCCCACGAGTATCGGATCGTTCCGGTAGTAAAGTGCCTCAACCTTCAAAACTGGCTCTTTACGGCTGCCGGAACCGTAATATCCCGTCCATTCACCGAAAGGCCCTTCAGGACGCATGTCCTCCACGCTGGCAAAGCCCTCGACTACTATCTCTGCGTTCGCTGGAATCGGAAGTCCGGTGACTGGGCCTTCTATGACCTCTACTGGAGCACCCCGAACGGCTCCGGCCCATTCGTACTCACTCACTCCGTAGGGAATTTCAATCGAAGATGCCATGAAGTGCAATGGGTCTCCACCGAAGACCATCGCAACGGGACAGCGCTCTCCACGCTCAAAGTACTTTTGCCTGTGCATGCGGCCGTGCTTGCCCGGCGAAATGTAGTATCCAAGAGTGTTGCGGTCGTAGAGCATCACTCTGTAGGTGCCAAGGTTGATCCAGCCTTCGTCAGGATCACGCGTCACGTCGAAAGAGCCGGTGCCGATGTACGGGCCCACATCAAGGGGATGCCACTTCGGGGTTGGGAATATGGTCATGTCAATTGCATCGCCCCGAACCACGTTCTCCATAACCGGGCCGTCCTTAACGTAGCGCGGGGGAATGAACTCAAGACCCTTGATCTTCTGACGCCAAGCCTCTGACAGAGCCACCTTCCCAAGGCCAAGGGGCAACCCGAGCGTGAGTGCAACCCGGTCGGTATGTCCCAGGGTGTTCACCACAACTCGAAAGTTCGGACTGTGGCCCAAAACCTTGTCGAAGAGCGCCACAGGGGACTGCGCCTCATGCTGGAGCAGGTCTGCGACCTCGCCGATTTCAGGATCCTTAGCCGCGCCGGATATGTTCCGCAGCTGCCCCATCTGTTCTACCACACGCAGCCATTCGCGCAAACCGTCAGGCACGCCGACATTCGGAGCGATGCCTGTAATGCGCGTTTCAGTCAAAGCCATTTAGATTTCCCCCTCTTGCCCGAGCTACGGACCGTACAATAACTATATCTCCCTACTTTAACTAAAAAACCATTCCCCTTCAATGGGCAATTGCACTAATGGTCTGACCAAAATCCTCCAAGGGACCGTAACGGCAGCTGAGGGAATCTGCTCTTTGCTGTATTAGGTAGGATAACGGGAGCAGGTCAATATCAGGCCTAAGAGGCGGCCTTCTCGTCAAGCAGCCTCTGTAGCACCTCGTCTTGGGCCGCTAAGTGTTCTTGAAGCTTCACGACCTCATGAAGCACGGCGTCAGCGTCGTTAAAGGTTGCTTCTGCGCGCTTATCCGCCGCCGTGGCAAGCACGTTCTGGCCCACGATGATCACTGACAAAAGGACCAATTGTAAGAATGTCTGCGAAATCCACGAGACGAGAGTGACAGGATTGCCCGAGGCAATCGCCGAGGGAAGGCTCACAAACGCAAGGGCTGCAAAGGCATACGCGCACCACATTGTGCCAACTCCAGTAGTCACCCTGACCGCGAACCACGAGTTGAATCTGGCGAAAGCGTTGCCCTGGGGAAGCTGCTCGCTCACCCTGACCGGTTTCGCAACGTGGTCCAACTTATCCTTGGTGTGGTGGTGCGGGATGTAGTCGTATAGTGAGCGGGTCATCATGATGACAGTCCTCCTAAGGGGGATCATGGGGGTCGCCCCGATTCTAGCCGTTGGCCGGCCGCGCCGCCGTTAAGCCACGCAATCCACTGTATCCAACGGGATCGACCCCAATCCGCAACTCAGACTACGACGCCGTTATCATTGCCTCATTTGTGTCTGCCTCGGTGGTCCGATTGGCAAGCAAATCGTCTCCACATTCGCAATCCCAAGCAGGCATGATGGTGCAAGCCAGTGCTAGCCGAGGCCGGTTAGTTCAGCGCGAAGTGACACTGAAAAGGTTATTTTGATGAAGCCGCTGCAAAGGCCTCCACATCGGCGACCGCCTGACTGAGGCTCGAGACAGCTTCAACCTTTAGCTTGGAAGTCGCCTTTGATAGCGCAGCCTTGTACTCCTGCGGGGGAACCAAGAAGAGTCTGGCACCCGCACGCTCCACCGCCACGGTCTTCTGAGGCACCCCACCTACATCGCCTACCGCCCCGTTCGGAGAAATCGTGCCAGTTGCCGCTATCGTAACGCCTTTGGTCATGCCTCCCCCTTTTATACGGTCAATTATTCCAAGCGTGAATGCGAGCCCGGCCGACGGGCCTCCAATTCCCGGTGTCGAGATCGTAACTTTGAAGGGATCGGTATAGCTAACCCCGTCTGTGATGCTGATTCCCAGGTATGGCTTGGTCGGACTTCCAGGGCGTGACCCAATCACCACTGATGCCGTTTTGTAAGGATTGCCGGTCAAAGACCTGTTGGCAACGTAATCAGCGGGGATAAAAGTGACGGTGATGTGGTCTTCGGGCCTGTATTTCGAAACCACCGACACCAGCTGCGGAGCCGACGCTACGCCTTGACCGTTCACTTGGGTAATCAAATCCCCGGGATGAAGGAAAGACGAAACGACCGACTGCTTTGCAATACCCGCGACGATGGCACCTTTCACCTGGTGAAGATCGTAACCAAGATAGCTGAGAGCGGCAACGGTGGCAGCCTGTTGGGACTGCTTCATCTCATTCAACTGCACAGGAATAAAAGACGAGGAAGGGGCATTGCCCAGAATAGTAGAGCTAGGTACCAGCTGAATGTTCGAGTCAGTCTTATCTATTAGCCACTGGAGTGGCGAAACCGGACCAAGAGTGACGTCTGTCATCAGTATGTGGCTAGCGCTCTTGGTACTGCTCGCGTCCTGAACCCTTATTAGGCCAGCAACCTCCTGAGCCTTTCCGGGAGCAATTGCCCATATTGGCAGATTGACAAAGGATAAGAGCGCAACGACCACTATTGGCACCACGATTGACGCTATCTTCTTGAAATTTAATTTCACCCATGCTCCTGAACCTACAAATAAACTACTCATTACTTACTATCAGGAAACGTACACCTATCATCATCGGTCCGTGCGGCCCGCTGCCGGATCCGCTTAACTTTACGGGTTGTCCATTGAGCATCAAAAAGCGTAAATCGGCTGCAACAAAAAGACGTCTCGATCTCATCATCTCCTCATACGCTGGTGATGCGGCGCCAGCTAGAGCCGCGTTGGCTGACAGCGAACCCAGCGCCCGGGCATCCGCCCTTTTGGCGCTTGAAAAGCTAGGGAAACTTACGGCGAACGAATTAACGGCCGCGCTATCGGACCCCGACGCGGCTGTTAGGAGGCGCGCCTGTGAACTTGCAGCCTTGCATCCCAACGTTCCCCTCTCTCAATCACTCGAAGATACTGATGCGTATGTTATCGAAATGGCCCTCTGGTCCTTAGGGGAGAGAGAGGAGCCGACAGACCTGGCGGTCATTTGCAAAATTGCGAAGGAACACCCCGAATCGCTAGTGCGAGAAGCCGCAGTGGCGGCGCTCGGTGCGATCGGCGACCCAAGAGGTCTGGACACCATCTTCGAAGCTCTCAAAGACCGGCCAACTGTCCGCAGAAGAGCCGCCGTAGCCCTTGCAGCATTCGATGGCGAAACGGTAACCGAGGCCCTGCGATTGGCTACGCGAGACAAAGACTGGCAAACCAGGCAGATAGCCGAAGATCTCCTCGAGATTACGGAAGGCTCCGCGGATTAGGATCAGGCGCGAATGGCGGCGCCATGCCTTGCGAGCCCTTTAGCAACTGAGTAACGCGGCTCAGGTGCCAGATAAACCGGAATTTTTACAGCATCTCTGATGGCTGCCGCCAATCCCGGAAGTTGAGAGTGGCCGCCACACAGTTGGATTCCGGCCGAGACAAGATCTTGTGCAAGTTCAGCAGGGCAATGCGACAAATTGTCAAGAATCACGTCCATAACTCGCTTGACTGGATCGGCAATTGCATCACGCACATCTTCCTCACTTATCTCCACTTGCACGGGATCACCGCTCAATAGATCCCGTCCGACAAGCGAGCTAACATACTTAGGTGGTTCTTCCGTTACCTTGGCCAGCGCCAACTTCACCTCTTCGGCGGTTGCTTCGTCGATAGAAGCACTGTTGCTGTGCTTGACGAACTCAACAATGGCCTGGTCGAGATCGGAACCTCCGCAGAAAGCATGTGACTCAGCTACGACTCCGCCAAATGCAATTATGCCACTGAGAGTCGTCGCGGCCCCGAGATTGACCGCCATCACGCCATTCGGCTCATAAATGTCATAGCCCATGCCGGTAGCCGAAGCGACGACGCTATCGACCTTCCAGGATTCGGCAATGCCCGCATTCTTGAAAGCAGCCATTATCGATCGCGCCTCAACCAATGTGGCGGAAGCCGGGAGCGCGACGATAACCTTTGGGCGGGAAAACCTCTTAACCGACAGAGCTCTCATTAGAGCTTGAATGTAGTTGTCGAGAAGTTCCGCGCTTGAGACCCTCCCATCCCTTATGGGCTTTTCGACGACGACATAGCCTGACACTCGACCTACGACATCTCTAGCCTCATTGCCTATGCCGACCACCCGACCGGAACGTTTATCATACGCGATGAGCGTGGGCTCGTCGAAAATCACCTCGCCTTTGGAATCGCAAACTACGGTGTTGGCACTTCCAAGGTCAATCGCAAGCATGCTAGCCAGCGTTGGTACCTCTAGAATGCGACGCCGAACGCGAACCTCGCGAGGAGGACAAGGCCTTCATCGATTTGGCAAATTCGTCAATATCCGTCGAAATAGGACGTGGTCTTCGCTCCTTGGCTGAAATAACCAGTCCAACCAATACCAGTATTGCCACTGGAATTCCCAGATAGAGCAGGTTGGCCATCTTCTACAACTCCTCGACTGAAACAATCTCATGGGGATCAGATCCCCAATCGCTCCCTCCCAACCATTGCTCCTTCTTCCAGATCGGGGCGGAGACTTTTAATGCATCTATACAAAATTTAGCAGCCTCAAAAGCCGAGTCTCGATGTTCAGCTGAGACCACGATGAAAACGGAGGACTCAGTAACCTCCATCTGTCCAAGCCTATGCAATATGACCACTTTGTGCACTTGCGGCCACTGGCTCATCGCCGCGTCGGCTATCTCCTCGAACCTGGGAACAACAAACTCTTCATAGGCTTCGTATTCCAGCAGGCTCACCCCGGCCCTTCCCTCGGAATGATCCCTAACAGTGCCGGAGAAAGACACGACCGCACCGCATTTAGCATCAGTCGCCCATTTCATAGCAGTATCGAGAGGGAGCGGATCTCGCGTGATGGCAATCCAGCGATCACCGTCGGGGGGATCAGTCAATGACCTACTGTCAGGATTAACACTTTCCACAAATCCATCATAAGATGCGTCATGAGCCAGACACCGCGTTGTTTCTGTCCTGAACACCGCTTTTAGGATATGTTAGGTAGCCTTAATAGATGGACATGAGCGACGATTGGGCAGATGACTCAGATATTCCTGAGCACGTTCCTGCAAAAGACGATCGCATATGGTCTCACCCATCTGAGTACGAAGGTCCCCGGGCACGACAGTATCGAAGGTTCGCGGCAATCCTCTCCGGGATAGGGCTAATCCTGGCAGGACTAATAATAACAAAAACAGTTTATTCCACCACTAAAACCGCCGGTGAGGCGAAGCCTGCCTCTACGTTAAGCATCGGAGCAAGCACTTCCAACCATATAAACCAGCTCGCCAAGGCCATCGTTGACATTGTCGTATTGGGCAAACCAAGCTCCATGATCTACGGGCTCGCAATATCGCCTGGCGGATACATACTGGTGCCTTCAAACCTGATTGGCCAGAACACCACGTTCGAAGTGACGACTGTTGGCGCTGCGCCGGTGAAGGCGCAGCTTGTTGCCAACGATCCAGCAACGGATACGGCCGTCCTAAAGTTGCCCAAGTCGCTCTCCGACTACATCAGCGGCACCAGCCACAGAAGCACTAGCGCCGGGGAGATGACAATCGGGATTGAGCCGAGCTCCACTGCAGGAAAGCCAAACCTGGTAATTTCTCAGATACAGCAAACGGGAATGGAGCAGATCCTTTCAGGCGGCCAAACCGCTGGCAACACGTTTCTGGCCGATCCCGCGCAAAAGCTGAATCCCCAGGGGCTGCTCTTCGTAGACAGCCACGGCAACCCCCTTGGCCTCGGACTCGGAACCATAAGCAATAAGTGGGTCATTGCGCCCTTATCTGAGATGCTCGCAGCCGCGCAGAAGATCGAACTGCAAAATGGAGCCCCGCAGGGCTGGCTCGGCATTGTCGGAATATCCGCTCCTGAAGCGCCAGCACAGGGAGGGACCAAAGCCGCCCAGGGAGTGATCGTTTACAGCGTGGTCAAAAACTCCCCCGCTTACAAAGCTGGAATCCAGCCTAATGACAACATCGTGGCCCTTGACAGCGTGCCTGTCACGAACCTGCAGCAGCTTCAGACAATGTTGACACAGTACCCAAGCGGCAGCGTGGTCACATTGACCGTGGTGCGTCAAAACGAGACCCTCGATGAGACGATACAGCTGGGCGTGAAGTCCCAAGGCTAATGTCCTAGCTCCGTGCATTGCACTACGATGGATCCATGACTAATCCATTCGCTTCCGGATCCAATCCATTCGAGTTCCTGCTTGGCGACATGCTGAACATGCTTGGATCCCAGAAGGGGATGCACTCGGAAATGGCCAGGCAAATGGCTATCTCTGTTGCAAATGTTCCCGCCGACCAGCCCAATGTCGATCCTCTCGACAGACTGAAGTATGAAGAGCTGACGAAGATTTTGGAAATTCATCTTCGCACCTTTTCTGCATTGCCGGACATGCAAAGCCAAAACATGGTAATCGAAGTTGTCACCAGGGTTGAGTGGGCGCAAAAGACCGTGTCAGACTGGGAACGATACTCCAAAATGCTCCAAAAAGTGGCGGAAGTTCATCAAGACCAGCAGGAGATTGGCTCAGAGTTGCCAGCTGAGATCGAACAGTCCGATAACTGGGCCCAAATGATTCAAAATCTCTCCAAGGTGATAGGCCCGTCTATGATTGCCATGCAGTTGGGCTCAATGGTCGGGCATTTAGCGAGAGTGGCATTCGGATCTTACGAAATACCCGTGCCCCGCCCGGCAAGTTCCGCAGCAATGTTAATTCCGCAAAATGTTGATTTGTTTGCCCGCGACTGGGAGTTGGCTCTAGACCAGGTGCGGCTCTGGGCGACGCTGAGGGAGATGGTCCTATCTGCTATCCTTAGGGCCCCATTGATATCAGAACGGGTGGAAGAACTGATCACAAGGCATATCGAAGCCTCTTCTACGAGCCTCAGACAGATCCAGGATCGACTCGGCCAACTCGACCTGACCAACCCCGAGGGTCTTCAACAAGCACTCGCCGACCCCTCTGGCATTTTTGGAACCGAAGAACAGAACGACAAGCAGGCAAGAATTATCGAAGAAATTCGAACGACGATCGCAACCATTGAAGGCCTAACTTCGAACGCGATGTCGACCATTGGCAGCCGGCTGCTCGGAAATAGTGCCGCAATCGAGGAGGCCTTCATGAGGAGAAGGATCGAGCGATCTGATGGGGAGCGGCTCTCCGAACAATTCTTCGGCATAGAGATCACCAGAGCAGGAATTGAGAAAGGCCAGGATTTCGTCAAAGGAGTCATCGAAAGAGCTGGAGAGGAAGGACTGGCACCCCTGTGGACTCGCGAAGGAGCTTTTCCGACACTACCGGAACTTGATGCCCCTGGGTTGTGGCTTGCCAGACTGGAGTTGGATACCTAATCCGTCCGCCCTCATGGAGCTAGAAGTCCTCCTCGTCGACCCCGATCCCGAGATCCCACTCAAGAACGATCCCTTCCCTTTCCGCATCCCGCACAATTCGCTCTCTGTTACGTTTGAATTGCGGATCATGGGGGGGTAGAAGCAAAAGCCTGGCGTTAACTCGTTGACGAAAATCCTCAATTACAGGACGATCCCCGCTGACGCCGTGGACATCCCAATGCGGGGCAACGGGTCCGAGGTACAAGATCTTGATTTTGGCAACCGGAACACTTTCCATATGTGACACACCTGGCATGCTTTACGCTCCTTGGTCTTACTATCAATTAGAGAATATGCCACTTTGCCTGTCTGCAGGCCCGATATCTATTCAGACGTGGGCTCACTGAAGCCTATAAGCGATGCACCGGCTGTTCAGCGACACCACTATGGTTGAGCCACGGTGTTTCCAATGGTGGTATATGCGATCAGAAGAATGGGTAGCAGCCAAGCCATAGCCAGTAGAACTGAGTTGAAAGTCCTGCCCGAAAGAGAT
>DAHVOF010000181.1 GCA_027318945.1 Actinomycetota bacterium
GATGCTCTACCAACTGAGCCACGTCCGCACTTAGCGATTTGAATTCAGCGTCCGCTTTCAAATCGAAAACGAATATCTGGTAATCAACTCCTTCGAGAATACAGCCTAGCGGTGCTATCTCACCCACTTTCCAAAAGCTCCTGAAGAATTCCCGATACAAAACCAGGAATCTCTGAAGCAAATGGGAAGAGACTGGGATCCACGGTTAGTCCAAGGAAAACGTAACCCCGGTAGGAGACATAGGCGAAAGTCATTCCAGACCCGTCCGAGACCGGTGCAAGTGGATAAACCGCTTCAAGACGGTTGCCTGCAAGAAACAAGTCGAGATTTGGACCGGGAACGTTTGACACAACGTAATTGAACGGCGGCGGCACCAATCTGAACAACTCAACTTTCGATACCGCATTGAAGACCGACTCGACCAAAATCGGCGGGACAACCTGCGAAATATTGTAAAAGAACATCGGCCCGACTCCGGAATGTACCACCTTTGCGCGCTCGGTAATTTCGTGTACCTTTTCCAATAACTCGATCGGATCTGCGATACTGGTTGGAATTGTCGGAAAAAATGCGGAAATTTTATTCTTCGAATCGAGAGCACCAGGCTCTCCTTGGATGGAGATGGGGACCATGGCTACGAGAGCCTCGGGGAGATCAAGGCCGTGCGCCCGTAAATAAGCGACAACCGCGGCGTGACTCAGCGCGAGAAGAACATCGTTGACCTTCACACCAGAAGATCGTGCGACGGCCACAACATCCTTCACTTTCAGACGCTGCGAAATCACTTTTCTTTCTGCAGATATGGAGCGACTTGCACCTGTCCGCATCGGCCTCGGCATCATATCACCCAGCGCTTCCAACACGGAATCATTATTGGACGCGCCCGCTACCACATGTGGAAGTTCCTTAGCGGAGGAAACTCCCATGGAAATCGCTGATAAAGCGTGCTCGGCAACCCCAAAAAACGTTCTGGTGGCAACTTCAAATTGCGAAGGAGGAGATTCTGGCACATGTTCCTTAGGCCTAAGGTCCTCATCAACATTTTGGGCTGAATCGAACAGCCCAGCGAGCGCCTCCATACCACTTATGCCGTCCGTAACGGCGTGATGCAGCTTGGCGATAATTGCCAACCTATTTCCATCCACGCGGGGCAGCACGTAAAGGTCCCAAAGTGGCCTTGACCTATCGAGGCGCAGCCGCAGGATAGAGGCGGCAAATTCGAACACCTTCTCGAGTTCCACCTCTTCATCAGCAAAAGCTAAGTGGACATGGCTACTTAATGAAAAGCTTAGATAGTCTACCCAGTAGGGCTGAACCAGTTTCCAAGGAGCATTGACAATCTTTTTTCGAAAATGTGGAAAACGGTGAATCCTTGCTGCAAATAGTCGGAGGACCCGGTCATAACTCTCGATATCAGATTGAGTGCCCTTGTCAAACACCAAAATGGCACCAACATTCAGCGGCATAACGTCTGTCTCGGCCGCTAAAAAAGCCGCATCTAACCCACTAAGCCAATCCAAATCATTCCACCACCCGGCAGCCTCGAACTTCAAACTCCTGTATGCCCAAAACCTCCCGCGCCGCGCGCGCTCTCAGAGAGTTTTTCGACCGGCATAAAGGAAACTTTTGGAACTGCGACAAGAAACAACTGCGCTATCCTGTCCCCCTGATGAATTGTGAACGACTCTCTGGGATCAGAGTTGTATAGAACCACTTTAATCTCGCCCCGGTATCCAGAGTCAATCAAACCCGGCGAGTTCAAACACATTATGCCGAAATTCGCCGCCATCCCAGAACGTGGCGTCACCAATCCCGCATAGCCCTCAGGAATCTCCAAAGCGATCCCGGTTGGCACGAGCGTCCGCATCAATGGAGAGAGTTCCACCGAAAGGGTACTGCGCAAATCGCAGGCGGCATCGCCTGGCTTGGCGTAATCGGGAATTTCAACACCATCGGCAAGCAACTTAAGGGTAACGATGACAGGATCGCCTCGACCGAAGCCTGCCACTTGCATATTCAACTCTCCTTCGATCGAGCTGAGTGCAATATAGCCTGCACTACGGATGCCGAGCCTTCTTTGTGGTAATGCACATACTCTCCGCTGTTTCCGAACAATCTGGCAACCCTGTCTTGAAGTCCCCACACCGTGCAAAGAAATATGGCTTCGGTAACAACCCGAAAGCTCATTTTAGAGGCGCCAAATTGCCTATCCCGGAAAATTATCGGATGTTCCACTACCTTTCCATCGGCCGCTTGGACCCTATAAACCATCTCTATTTGAAAGGCATAGCCGTCGGCAGAGACGCTATCAACATCGACCTTCCTAAGAATCTCAGAACTATAAACTCGAAATCCACTCGTAGCATCTCTGATTCCGATGCCCAAGGATATGGACGCATATAGATTCCCAGCACGGGAGAGCAGGAGCCTATAAGCCCGCAGGCCAGGCGACGCACCCCCACGGACATAACGTGAGCCAATGCAAAGATCGGCACCATCGTTCTCCACAGCCTCAATCATCTCTGGAAGAGACTCCGGCTCATGAGACAGATCAGCATCCATTTCGACAAGACTTGTAGCCCCCCTTTCAAGGGCAATTCCAAATCCAAGCCTGTATGCAGACCCTAGACCTGACTTTTTCGTTCTCTCTATAACCTCGACGTTCGTGTAGATATCAGAGAGGGAGCGTACGACATCCCCAGTTCCATCGGGCGAGGAGTCATCCACTACAAGTATGTCAATTTCAGGCAACTGCTTCTTTATGCGACGGATAGCCTCGCCAATATTTCGGCCTTCGTTATAGGTCGGAATGACCACAAACGGCCGACCACTATAAACCAATGAAGAGCTCCTATCTAAAAATCCCCCTCCAGCAATACAAATCTAGACTGCGTTTCCCCTAGCATTACCTAAATGCTGGTGTGGATTGACTTAGAAATGACTGGGCTCGACCCCAAAAGGCACGGAATCGTCGAAATTGCATCCCTAATAACAGACGACGACCTTGCGATCATAGAAGAAGGACCCGACCTAGTCATATCAGCCACGGCTGAACAACTCAACAATATGGACACCGTAGTAACCAACATGCATGCCAGAAGTGGCCTGCTCGATGAGATCAGGAAGTCCACGATTACAGTCGAGGATGCCGCGGCATCAACCCTCGAATTTATTCGGCAGCACGTCTCCTCCCCACACATGGTTCCACTGTGCGGAAATTCCATTGGCACTGATCGAAGATTCCTAGCTGAGTTCATGCCGGAGGTAGAGAACTTCCTGCATTACAGGTCAGTAGATGTTTCGTCCATAAAAGAGTTGGGCCGAAGATGGTTTCCAGACATTGTCAAAAAAGCGCCAGCCAAATCCAGGGGCCACAGAGCCATGGACGATATCCGTGAAAGCGTGATCGAACTGCAGTTCTATAGGGAAAACCTATTTAAAGCTCCGGAGCACTTGGTGCCCAACAGCGATTCCGCCAAAGCTTGAGTTTCCAACCTCTTTTCCGGAGTTAGCCTACCTGGCGAACGATCTCCGCGAAGACTTCAAACGATGCCAGCGGATCATCTCCCACTGGATTAACCCCCATGATCGTTACACCGGATTCCTTGTATGCGGCTACGCGTTCAGTGACATAGCCCCTGGATCCAATTAAGGAAGTCGCCTCGAGGAGATCCTCCGGAACCTCTGCCATCGCCCTCGACTTCTCCCCGGAGAGATAAAGATCCTG
>DAHVOF010000195.1 GCA_027318945.1 Actinomycetota bacterium
TTGTGAGCCTTTATCCAAAGACCGGTCTCCATCAGCCCGTCCTGACTCGAGAAGGGCTCGTATCGGGGAACCGACGTCTCCGGGAAACCCCGCATGGCGGGATTGAAGCCAAGAGCTCCTCCGGGAAGGTCTGCCGCGCCAACCACCTGATTTAGCAGCTCGATCGCCAGACAGTTCCAGGTGCTGTTCTTGTGGCCTTGCGAACCACGGAAATATATAGCCGCCACCGGACGAAGGGGCATGATTTCGCCCTCAATCTCGATGGTCGAACCTATCCTGGCCTCGGTGGCAAACTCCTTTGCTATCCGCCTCACATTTTCAGCTGGAATGGTTGTGACAGACTCTGCAATCTCCGGCGTGTACTTGCGCACGTGATCCTTTATAAGACTAAATGCAGGAGTCGCCTCCACGCCGTTCACGGAGTATGTGCCCAGGAGCGCGATGTCCGAAGTGCTGACCGGCATGTCGTAAGCGACAGCCATCTTCTTGCTCTCATCCCACACAAGCGGCTTTGACGTCGCAGTATCTCGCACGTAGTGGCCATCCGGACCGATCAGATATCCACCATTGGTCTTGGCCTTGAGATACTCCGCGTCCCACACGCCAAGCTCATTCAGGATGACATTGACCATTGCAAGAGCCAAAGCCGCATCGGTTCCAACCCGAATCGGCACCCACTCGGCGGCCTTGCTTGCAGCGAAGCTGCACATAGGATCGACCACCACCAGGCGCATTCCTCTAGCCCTTGCATCGGCTGCAAGCTGAGCATTCGAATTCGACGAGTGCCCAGCGCCATGCCCTTTTGACGCACCAAAATATATGGCGTAATTGCAGTTGTGAAAGTCGGGCACCAAAGACCAGGAGGCATGGAACAAGCCGCCGATCAAGTGGGCTCCGTTGCCGCAGTGAACGCCTCCGCCAGCATCCCAACTGTTCGGAGAGCCAAAAGCTGCGGACCAGATTCCCGCTTCCCGGGTCGTGGCCACAGTGGTGGTCCGTAGAAGCACCAGCTTGCGAGGATCGTCCTCGTGGACCGCCCTTAGCTTGTCGAGTATGATCCTTTCCGCCTCATCCCACGAAATCGGCTTCCATTTTGGATCAATTCCCAAACCCTTTTCGGGATTCGTCCTCATGAGGGGGGTATTCACCCGATTGGGATCGTAATGCATCATTATTCCGGCAACGCCTTTGGGACACAACCGGCCCGAACCTATGGGGCTGTCGGGATTTCCTTCGATTTTGACGATGACCCCATTTTTCACCTTGGCGATAATCGAACATTGTGCGTAGCAGAGCCCGCACGCCGATGCGCGCCATTCATAGTCCTTACCGGAAACGGACCCATTCGTTGCGAATTCGGAAAGCACCTTATCGGGTTGATCCAATGTTGTTGACACAGCTACACTCCCCCTTGATTGTCGCGTGCGCACGAGCGCCGCAACGTCAATATCGATTCAGCAAAGGTGCCTGGTAAAAACCAGGCCTCACACCTCCGGTCTAATTGTGAATCGGACTCCAAGCTCAACCACGCCTCGCGTACCCACGTAAAGGATTACGCGCCTGAGCATGAAACCACCGAACAGCACACCGAGATCGCCGATAAGGAGCAGGGTGTCACTGGCAGAAGATCCAGTTGCACTGCTCACGGCGAGAAGAATCAGCGGGCCCACGATCCCTGCTCCGAGGATTCCGACCCAGAATCCGTATCTGAGATCTCCCCTGGTCAACATATCCGCAGCAGCCTTGGAGCGGCTACGTGACAAGTTGACGAAGAAATAGAGCATCACGATCTCTATCCCAAGCAGCAGGGCATGCGCCCATCGAAGATTGGCGATTGTCGCCTGAAATGCGCTGACCATCGACGAGTTCGTCGCTGAAGTTGCCAAACCCCCAACGTCCAAAAGAGCGATGCCAGTCGAAAGAGCCGAGGTCAGAAAGATCATTGGCAGAAGCGAATTATTCCAAAGGGGCCTTGACAACATGGTCCCAAGCAGGACTCCGGTGTAAGTGGCAACTGCGACCGCCAGGGCCATCGAGATCCACACAAGTGCCTTTGGCTCACCAGTGGCGATCGTGATGAGAGCTGCGAGACAGAACACCATCAGGATCACAGCGCCTCGCGACAACCAGGAATGCGCCACGTTCATGAGCACCCTCATGAACCTCATCGGCTTGCCCAGATCCCACACGAGAAAACCGGCTGACAATGCCGTCACCACAACGCCCAGCCACATCCCCCTGAGAGCAACCCCGCTCTCGGTGAACTTTGGCACCAGGGTCAGATAGCCGCTGAATGCAAAGGCACCCGCACCCATGCCGGCTCCAAAAAGATACGCTGCGATCTTCCAGCCCCAAACCGTCTGGCTCATATGAGAACTGTTCATCGGAGATTCGCGCTCTCTCTGGATGGGCTCGATCCGGCACCGTTTGCGGAAGCTTCGCCTTCCACGGGCTGATTGCGAAAGATCGGTGATCCCATATGGTTTGGAACGCCACCGCTCAGCGCAATGCCCGTCCGTCCCGGCGCAAGGTAGTACACCCTCGGATCGAGCCCGGTTTCCGGCTTGAGCTGGATCACCTGTCCAGAGTTGACCAGCTTGTACACTTCGGAGTCAGGATCATTGAGGTCACCGAACGTTCGAGCGTTGGCCCAACAATTGGTCACGCACGCTGGAGTGGCCTCGCGATCGACGCCAGGCACGAGCCCTTTGCTCAGCCCTTCGTCAATGCGGTGTGCGCAAAAGGTGCACTTCGATACTGTGCCTACCTGAAAATTCGAGTACCCCTGCTCTTCGTAGGGCGTCATATACCCGGGAAAATACGTCTTCTTCTCTTCGAGAATGTACCTCGCTCCGTAAGGACATGCGATCATGCACGACTTGCATCCGATGCATTTGTCGGCATCAACGGTGACAATGCCATCCTTGCGCTGAGCAGATGCTCCAGTCGGGCAAACCCTCACGCATTCTGGAGCCTCGCACTGCATGCAGCCAACAGGTATAGCATGCCGGCGGGACAGAGGGTAGCTGCCGATCTCAAGAAATTCGACCCTCGACCAGGTAACGCCCGGAGGCGTGAAATTTTCGGCTTTGCATGCGAGCTGACAACCCGCGCACCCGGTGCATCTGGTGAGATCTATTACCATTCCCCAGCGTTTACTAGGCTTTTCACTCTTTCGAAAAGGGTTTTTCAAAGCAACGATCCCCCCGATCTTTCCCCTCAGAAGTCGTAGACTTCATGCTATATCTGGCTTGTTAACGTTGTCAAAACAGCTAAACGAATGGGGAACGAGGGGAAATGTGGGTCGGGGCACCGGGGAACGCCGAGCAAATCCAGCCAAAATTCTGATGCTTTCCGGCTCTCGCACATCGCCCAAGAATGCAGACATGGCCTGGCTCCGTCAGCTACCGTCGTGTCGCCACGAACGTCGGCGGACTCTGATTCAGCGCGTAGCCTCAGTCGCCTTGTCTGAGCTTACCGAGAGCGGACGCAGCGTACCTTTTACTTGATGACTAGCGCGGGCCGAACCGAATGCGATCCTGGTTGTGCAACCCGCCAGATCTGATCGAAGTCGGCGTCTAGTGATGCTCACGGATGTAGCACAAAGCAAGCGCCAAGAAATACCAGGGTTTTCGTCCTTCGCCTCTGAGAAACATAGTACGTGACGGGGACCGTGGCACCAGTGGATTTATCACTTGGGAATGCCCTTCCGCTTATTGGGGCAATCTCAAGAATTTTGCTATATTCGACCAGGTATCTGATGGCAGGTACCGCGCAGAAAGCTGGCCCAAGTGGGCCAAGCCGCGCGCAGCCCAACAAAGAAAAGAGCGCTCAAACGTAACGCACGGTGCTAGGCCTTCGCCGTCCTTTCGGCATATTGTCAGAAGGGCAGCTGAAGCATTGGCGTCATGTCATCTGTGTTGCTTCTGTCGAAGCGCAGCGCCGATTGCACAGCTCACAAAGCAATCAGACTGCAATCAGACGGCAACCAAACCGCAATCAGCCAGGTTGAGCCGTCACATGAGATCGACCCGAAGCCCGGAGCCGCGAAAATATAGGCTACCTCCCCGTCTCGCCCACATATTTCGCGACAGTAAACGAGATTATCATTGGGACGTCCACTGCGAATATCACCAGCATCGCCGTCAAAATTACGAGAATGTTCCCCCTCGTCCCGTCATAAACGAAAACATACTCCAGCATTCCTGCCACAACCACATAAAGCAAGAGCGTCCATTTCAAAACCTTGAAGAAAGTGGACCTCACCAGAGCACGGGCAAGCAAGGCGGAGACAATTGCGTAGATGAGAGCAATACCGGCTGCGATCGCCAGGATCACCGGCACGACAAGTGAGACGTGGCGTGCATAGAACGACGACATGTATATGCCACCGATCACAATCAGTATCAGGGCGATAACTCCAACCGTGCCAACCGGAGGCAGCACGCTACTTGGCCGCCCTCCACCAGCCTGTCCCTCGGCGGCGAGAGCGCTACCGCTTGACGCGGCGGTCATGACGTCGCCACCTTGGTCATTATGATCAGCGTCGCGACTTGCATAGCGCCAGTCACCCCAGCCGTGTAGATGAAACGCTTCATAAGAGTTCCGATGACCATTCCATTGGGGTTTTCTTTCCTCATCTCGAATAGAACAGCCAGGTTGGCTGGCTCTAGAATCCCGAGCGCTATCACCGTCATTACTCCCACGACTATGAACGATGCCACCAGCCAGCCGTGGTCAGCTGCGCCTGGATTTAGATTGTTCAGCTTGCGCGCAAGCTGAAATCCCGAGCCGAGAGTCATCGTCACGACCGTGGGCATGATGATCAGCATTTTTGGCATCAGCTTCGACGTGAACTCCATCCGGGCGGGAATCGACATTCGACCCATGATCGGTCCAAGAACGAAACCTAGAAACAGGTCGAGAGCTGTCCAGAGCCCGCCACCCACGACATGATAAAAATCGAGCGCCCATTGCCAGTTGCCAGCAATGCTCACGACCATCCCCACTATTAGCGCTATAGCAATTGGCAACCCTTTTAGCGGCACTATCTTGAAATCATTGTGTCCCTGCTTCTCAGTAGAATCGGCGTGGACGTCAAGACTCACGGCACCCTGCTCTCCTAAGCTTTCCAAATTAATCGACCCCCTTCCCAAGGCCAATGCACGGGCTAACGATCCCGCCGCCCGCCGTGTTCAAGTTGATTACAGTTCGCCCAGCTTCAATGAAAACTCTTGAAATCTCGCTATGCAGCTGCCTAAGGCCACGCATGTCGATAAACGTTCCCTGCGAAGAGCGAGAAACGCCGTTCGCTCCCCGCACGTAGCCGTCAGTCTGGCTCCACAGGGTCCGTTCCAAGACAGCGCAAGCCCTGCTGGAGTTCCCAAAGGAACTCCAGCCACCTACGGCACTGCCGATTTCTGCTAGCGGGCGGCTAACAATCATCGCAATCTCGATGATCATACACTGCCGTAACTGCCGTCACAATGACCGCTGCCGAGCTACGCACCTGACGTGACACCTACGGGGATTAAGCCAACCACCAAAGAATTCATCGGCTTGCCTGCCATCGAGCCGTAGAATCCCGCGTCGCCGAAGTTGAA
>DAHVOF010000228.1 GCA_027318945.1 Actinomycetota bacterium
CTATGAAGATTTGCGCCTTATGACGGCCTGCCGTCACCATATCGTGGCGAACAGTTCATTCAGTTGGTGGGGCGCTTGGCTAGATGCTCGTGCAGACAGTATCACCGTTGCTCCTGTTCGCTGGTTTGCCGGCAAAGTGCCGGATGCGCGTGATCTGGTTCCCCAGCGTTGGGTGCGCCTATGAAGAAACATCTCAAGGTTCCGGCGATCAGTGTCGTACTCCCTACCTACAATGCCGCGCGCTACGTGGCTGAGGCTGTAACTAGCCTGCTGGCACAGGACTTTTCCGATTTCGAACTGCTGCTCATCGACGATGGCTCCACCGATGAAACCATCTCGGTAGTCAACCAGTTTGCGAACGATCCGCGCGTGCGTCTGCTCCGTAATGAATGCAACATGGGCCTTATTGCGACCCTGCACCGTGCCTATGCAGAATGCCGTGCGCCGTTCATTGCGCGAATGGACTCCGATGATATTTCCTCACCTGATCGCTTCAGCAGACAAGTCAGTTTCCTTGATGCGCATCCTGAGGTTGGTATCGTCGGCGGTGCAATCCGATTCTTTGGCAACGTGTCGCCAAACGTGTTCACCTTTCCCATCAGCCATGCCGATATTCATCCGGCAATGCTCTTTTATTGCCCGCTCGCACATCCGGCGTTGATGTTCCGGCGTGAACTGCTGGATCAGGGATTCATCCGCTACGACGAAGCGTTTTGCCATGCTGAGGACTATCACTTATGGAGCCGTCTGCTACTCCGCGTCAAGGCAGCCAATCTGTCGGAGGTTCTTCTCGACTATCGCCTGCACCCGCAACAGGTCAGCTCGGACACTTCGGACAAGCAATACGCAGCCTCGTTGCTGGTGCGCTGCCAGATGCTGTACGAATGTGGTATCGAGCCCACCAATGACGAAGTCGCGCTGCATGAGAGTGTGATCTTGGAGCGTCCGCTGGCCCGGGATGACTACCTGCCGGCGCTGGCCGCCTGGTTCCAGCGGCTTGAGGTTGCTAGCAGCCACAGCGGCTACTGGGATGTCAATGCATTGCACCGTTTGCTCAAGACCAAGTTCTTGGAGACGGCGCACCGCGTTGGTGCTGATTTATCTCAATTGTCTAAGGTTGTTGCTCCCAGCCACTATGTTTCGGCGCAGGATCTCAGCTTCGTGGCGCCAGCGTCCATGACTACTCTGGCTGCGCGCATCAATCAACGCATCAAGGCGCTGCTGAGGCAGTTCCGTTGAAACTTGAGGAAGCCATGAGACACTCGGAATACGTTGAGTTAGTCAGCATCGTCATGCGTACCACAGGTGCACGGCCACGTGAAATCCGTCGCGCCATCGCTAGCATATCTGTTAATACTTGGCGACCGATTGAAGTGGTGATAGTGTATCAGGGAGCAGATAATGAGCGATGGCAAGAGTTACAAAATCTGACTGCCGAATTCCCTTCCATTACTGTTCGTGTAGTGAGCAACCCCGCAACCGGTGACCGGCGCGCCCAGAACCTGAACATCGGCTGGGAACAAGCACAGGGCCGCTATGTCGGCTTCCTGGATGATGATGACACGCTGGCTGACCATCATGTGTCACTGTTAGTGACGGCGATGCAGGCCACGGGCAAAGTTTGGGCCTATGCCCAAGTGACATTGCGTAAGGAAAACGAGGCACTGGAAATGGTCAGCGAAAGCCACCCGTTCCGGCGTCACGCCTTTTCTCTGAAGTCTCTGTGGACCGAGAACTTCCTGCCCATACACAGCTTCCTTATTGATCGGAGTGCTCTGCACGTTGACTTGCAACGGCAGCCATTCGATGAGGAGCTTGACCGCTCTGAAGACTGGGATTTCCTGTTGCGCTTGGCCTTTTATCATGAACCGGCCGTGGTGGAAGAGTTCACCGCTATCTATCACGTCAGCACTGGCAGCCGCAATACCAACTTGTCGCTGATGAATGCTGCCGTCAACCAGGATCGCGAAAAACTGAACCGGGAAGCATGGGACCGCTGCAAGGCCATCGTTGAAGCGCGCAAGATGGCTCTGGCAACTTCTGTCTGGTGGGCAGGTGACTATTTTGACTTGGCTCCCGTTGCTCAAGCCCAGCAGGTTGTCCCCACCACCCCGAGTACCTCGTGCAACTCACTGCACAAGCGCGTCATCCGCAAGCTTATCCATATTCTGGAGCGTTCACTGTGAAAGTCTCCATTTGCATCCCCACCTATCGACAAGTCGAGTATTTGCGCGAAACACTGCAGTCGGTCCTAACGCAGGATTTCCAAGACTTCGAAGTCATCATCACCGACGATTCACCCGATGACAGCGTGCACGATCTGCTCTCCGAATTCTCGTTTGGAGATCGGCTCCGCTATGTCAGAAACTCGCCCGCATTGGGATCACCAGAGAACTGGAACGCGGCCATCAGATTGGTCCAAGGCGAGTACGTCAAGATCATGCATCACGATGACCAGTTTTTCCGTCCGGATGCATTGCGACTATTTGTACAGATGCTGGATCAAAATCCCGACGCCGACTTCGCTTTCTGCGGGACCATGGTCAAACACATTGACGTGGATATGCAACGCGTGCACTGCGCTACCAATCGTCAGCTCGCCGATCTGGCTGGGGATCCAGCAAGCCTTTTCGTCGGTAACTGTATAGGAGCTCCCAGTTCGACTATCTGCCGCCGATCCGCCAGCTTGGATTACGATCCCCAGATGAAATGGTTGGTTGATATAGATTATTACTATCGAATGCTAATGAGTAACCCTAAATTCGCATATACAACCGAGGTGCTCATCTCCACCCCGACCAATGCGAAGCATCAGGTGACGGAATTGTGCCGAGACAACGCTGTGATTGAGTTGGGTGAGGCTATGCTTCTATTCGAAAAATTCTCATCAGAGCAACGTGAAAACCCATTGGTGAAAAAAGGATGGGAGATCCTTTTTCAGCGCTTCCGTATTCGTAAGATTGAAGATTTCTCACGTTACGGACTACCAGTACCTCAGGACGACTCAGCTAAGGATGGCTACTTCACCGCCTTGCTTAAGCAACCCTATACCATCTGGCACCTTCTGATGGACCCGAAGCTTCTTGCCAGTAAGATTTATTATCGTCTCTGTCTGTATGTGCTGGGCCCAATTAGACAAAGGCTTAAGAGGCTGCTGAAAAAGTCGGTGATATAATAGGCGAATTATTATAATCTCCCGCTGCTGATTGGGTGTCAGATGCTCTGCTCCATGAGCTTCATGCGCTCCGCCATAGAGGCCAGGGCTTCTCGGGTCTCGGTATCAGTCATCGGGGTCGAGGAAAGGGCAAAAAAGATCCGCCCGGAGGTGGTTACGAAAAAATCTATTTGCTATGTATTGAAGTAGGACGCACCCCGCACGCAGCACTCCTGCTCGCCATGGAACTGGTGCGCGCCGGGCACACGCCTACGAGGATCCCAACTGGTTGGGATCGCTCTTTCGACCATCTACGGATCGAAGATCTATAAAGAGTGGAGAGAT
>DAHVOF010000157.1 GCA_027318945.1 Actinomycetota bacterium
GGGCCCAGCAACAGGCGAGGTTGACCTGTTCCAGAGGATTGATCAGTTGTCCGCTGGACGGGGACACATTAGGCAGATTCTTTGCCCGGGAGATGGTCACGAACACTACCGGCCCCGATGCTGTCTAATATACCTTACCAAGTCCGAACCCTTCAACTCTTCAGTTGTGCTCGCAAGACGGACGTAAAAGTGCTCGCCAGTATCGCCTTCCTTGTCGCTACCTTTGTGCCAAGTCTCTACACCCCGTTTATCACATCGAATCACCGCAACTGAGTGTTCACGTGCGGAACAAAGAACACCCGAACCGCGCTCCATATATCGCTATCGAAGGCTCCCCTCATGGTGTCCTTAAACTTCCTCTGCCAACCATCTTGGTTGGCAGAAAGACTTCTAAGATGCTGGAAATCATCCTCGATTCCTGCGACAATCCCATCATCGTTGACGCCAATCAAAAGGGTTCCACCTTCAGTGTTGGGAAATACCGCAACGGTTTTAGTGACTTCATGGCTAAGCTAAGTGCCTTCTGCAGATCTTTTTTAGCCAGCCTGCCCATATGATAAAAACATAATGATTGCCCTCTATAAGGGATTATGCACCGAATTTTCGCCCAAAAAGTACCGCGGACGCGCATTTTGAGTGCCACAGGTCCAGTACTTTTCTGTAGATCCAGATGCTATCTCCCAAACCTTTTAGAGTTCCGATCAACGTAGATCGTTTCACATCAAATGTTCGACAGATCGCAGCCTTCGATACTCCAAAATCAAGCGCCCCAAGTATTGCCTCAAGCTTGTCCGAACTAATTGCCTTCGGCCTTCCCCCAATTTTGCCGCGGTTTCTGGCGGCTTCAAGTTGAGAGGCCCCCTTTGACCGGTCCAGTGCCTATGCAGCGATTGCCTCGGTGTCTGGTCCAAGGTTAGCAAGATCTAGGTGCTTGGGTCAGAACTGCTTGACAATCTGCGCCAATACCTTGGAATCCTATTGGCCACAGCCTCCAAGAATGGAGAATAGTTCTGCTGTCACTGACATTTTGCCTGGTTGTGGGCTAAAATTGCTCTATGGACGCCAGCACTTTGAAAGACCAGCTGTTTTTGGTAGAAGTGAAGGAAACTTCGTCTAGGAAAAGGACGCTTTCTTCAAAAGGAAAGACTTTCCGCTCTAACGACCCGACCCAGCAATTCCTTTTGCCGCCATCGATTGACGAGTGGCTGCCCCAAGATGACGAGGCCCGTTTCATCTCCGAAGTGGTAGATGAGCTACTCGATCTGAGTGAGATCTATAGCTCTTACGAGGTGGCTGACGGTGCTCCTCCGTATGATCCCAAGATGATGCTGAAGATCATAATCTATGGGTACTCGATCGGAGTGACCTCATCACGTGAGATAGAAAGGCGCTGCCACAGAGACATAGCCTTTCGCTTTCTATCTGTAAACCAGACTCCTGATTATCGCTCGGTTGCCAGGTTCCGCCGTAGACACATGGGCGCTTTTGACAACCTGTTTATCCAGGTGCTGGCCTTATGTGGTGAAGCAGGGCTGGTAAAGTTGGGCCGCGTGGCATTAGACGGCACCAAACTTAGAGCATCGGCATCGCGCCACAAGGCCATGAGTTATGACCACCTTGGCCCTCGTATCGCCGATATCGAAGCCCAGGTTGCACTGATACTGGCTGAAGCTGAAGCTACAGACAGACAAGAAGACGCCATCTTCGGAGAAGACAGACGCGGTGACGAACTGCCCCCAGAGCTTGCCAGCAGAGAGACCCGGCTGGCTAAGCTGCGTGCGGCCAAAGAGGCTATCGAATCAGATGCCAAGAACAAAGCGGCCGACAAGGCAAGAGAAAAGGCTCAAACAGCCCGGTTGGATGACAAAGAAGTTGAAAAGGCGGCAATACAGGCGAGTCAGACAGCAATACCGGACAAGCGCGCCCAGCGCTCTTTTACCGATCCAGATAGCCGGATGATGAAGACCAACCATGGATTCAGCTATGCCTATAACGCCCAGCCTGTAGTGGATGAGAAATCCCAGGTCATCATCGCAGCAGATATAACCCAAGCTGCCAATGATGTAGGGCAGCTCTTGCCGATGATAGCCCGGATGGCAGATGTCTTAGATGCTGCTGGAATCGATGGCCAGCCTGTCACTCTCTTAGCTGATGCTGGATACTGCAGTGCGGAAAATCTGCAACAGATCGCCCAAGCCAAGATCAACGCGCTTATTGCAACCGGACGGCTCAAGCACAACGAGCGTGTACCCAATGCCCCAAGAGGACCGATACCAAAGGCTCTCAGCGACAAAGAGCGTATGGCCAGACGGCTTAGGACCAAACCTGGGCGGAGAGATTACGCCAGACGAAAAGCAATTGTCGAGCCTGCATTCGGCCAGATGAAGGTCCGACAAAACGCCGGTCAGCTTCGACTGAGAGGGTTGGCTGGTGCCAAGGGCGAGTGGATATTGCACTCACTATGTCACAACCTGAGAAAGCTAGCCAACGCAGGGGCCGTGATAGCACCATCCCTTGGGTGAATCGCTCAGACGCCTGTCATCTATGATTTCAAACAGCCTCATCTTCGTTATTTTCGCATCGAGCCGCCACACTATCGTATGGTAAATGTCCCTGATCCGCTTCCATAGATAAGTTCTGGCACACGCTCCTAGGCAACCTGTTTGCGGTATTCTCCTTTCCAGTGCAGCGACCTTGATGATCTTGCAGGAATCCTTCTTTGTTCATTCGTCGGTCGAGTTAAGGCCAGACGCTGAACGGCACCCCTTCCCCACGGAACCTGCCCAACAAGCTTGCTCTAGAGTTAGTGGTCAGTGAGGCGCTTGTGCTTATCGGGGATGGGTTCCGCCTTGGTAAACCATTTGTCGGCAATAGCGTCCTCGACAATTCAGGCCATCCAATCCGCCACGACACCCGCGACAAGACGTGGATTGAATATACTGGTGCTTTCATGGTCAAGGTTGAGTTTCGGGATGTCGCTGAGGACGGAGATTGCGTAGCTGAGATTGTTCAGACGACTCTCACCTGTCGCGGTCGTCGTCTGCGTCGCTGCGGGAACCACAGTAGGACGAAGTTCTTGTATGGCGTCTGAAGGATGTCGACCTTTACGACGTCAACGTTCCCTGCGAGGTTGCGCATATCGGTTTGGTCAACGCCACTGAAGTCCAGAGCTGCGAGGAATGGGTACTCGTCGCTTCGCATCGTCCTCGGCCACGTCGGTTGTCCGAACCGCTCGTTCCACTTCTGGGTGGACATGAACTCCTCGCGCCGCCAAGTCGGTGGCCATGATGATCGTGGGGTCCGCTCCAGCACGATCGCTGCAATTACTCCGGGATGCGCTTCGGCGTACCGATGAAAGGCGGCATGGAACGAAGACCCATAGCGGTTGGCTAGATAGGAGATGGTTGCCGTGGAGATCTCCATGTCGGCAGCGTCACGAGCAAAGTGCTCCCGTTGGAACAACAGCTCGGCGGCACCAACGTTCGCCTCCCGTTCGAAAATCCTGCTAGTGGTCCTGAGCAAGGTTTCGTGGTCGTCGGCATAGAGGAGATCCTGCTGGTGCGGCAGGATGTGATGGACGGTTTCGTGCAACCGTACGAACCGCTTCTTGCCCTCGTTTTCGATCGTCGGCGAGACGTGGACTACTAGGGCTCGGCGATCGACAAGGCCTTGGATTTTCTGCTTCGCGCTCCGTAGCAGCTTATGGAGGTATGCGGGTGCCTTCTTGATGAGCGACTCATCTAGGATGTAGTCGTCGGCTTCCGTTAGTTCGGCGGCTCGGACGAGATCTTCGACGGGCGTCGGGAAGCGTCCGTAGGCGTCAGCGGCGCGGAGAAGCTGGTCTACCCGTGAATTGATCTCTCCGGCAGACTCCAACTCCCGCCACATGCCGTCACCGAACCTGCCCGTTACGGTACATCTTCAGGTAGGTGGCGAGGGCCCGCTCTTCGTCCTCGGTGAGCGGCTCGCCGCTGAGCGCGTGAGTCAGCGCACCCCTGGATGGCGCGGCGCTGTCGCTCACGATATATCCTGCCTTGCGCATCAGGTCAAGGTAGTCGATGCCCAACTCAGCGGCGAGCCGGTGAAGTATGTGAGGAGACGGTGACTCGACCTGGCCCTTCTCCAGCTTGAGCAGATATGCCGTGGAGATCTCCGCTGGTTCAGCTACAGCCTTAAGCGACTTGCCCTTCAACTCCCGAGCGATGCGCAAGCTGTTCCCGAGCCGCTCCGCATTACCTGCGGCCATCGCCACCTCCTTCGTAACCACCATGCACGATTGTGCACCATTATAGATGGCATGCACCTGAGTTGACAAGGACCCGAGAGGCGTGTACTATAGTGTATGCCACTGATGATAGTGCACGGGGTAGCGGATTTGCCGGTGCCCTCTCAAGCGATTGGAGGATCTGCTAATGGCAGACCAGGAGCATGAACACAAGACAATCACCTACTTCGTCAACGGGGAGCGTCTGGCCACCTACAATGACGACCTGACGGTCAGGGAGATCCTGACCTATGCAGGGTTCACTCCCGTGGAGCGGTACCGGCTTACCGGGGACAGGGGCAATCACGTCTACACGGACTACGACCAAAAGGTCGAACTGCACGAGGATGAGCGATTCACCGCTACCTACCTCGGGCCGACTCCGACCTCGCAGAAGTGACTGATGTAGAGCTGGAGGAGTACCTGCTCAGCCTCGGTCTCAGGATCGAGGCTGAGCAGGACCGCTCCGGCCACCTCTATATAGTCGTGCGCAACTTTGCCATCCCCTGCGGACCATTGGCAGGGCGGACTTGCGACGTTGCCCTGGCTCGGTGCCAAACCATCCCGTACGTGGTACCGCCAGCTATCCACACCAGGCCAGCGCTTGTGCGGATGGACATGACCGGACCTCTCAAGACTCAAACAAGTGCTCTCGGCCCCGACTGGCAGTACTGGTCGCGCCGATTCGACCAGGTGCCGACCCCTCGAGCCGTCTGGACCCACGTCCTGACCGTATTCAACCAGGTGACCCCATGACGTATCACGAGATAGACTTCCTCCAAGAACGCGAGCTGGCCGTCGTCATGACCGGCGACCTCGATCGCCAACTACGCGAGCACTTCGCCCATGATGGACTTCAAGAGGACCTGACCTTCGCAATCTGGCGCCCGAGTATCGGTAGCCGTCGAATGAGCCTAGTACTGGACCAAGCGCTTTTGCCCGACGAGGATGAGCGGATCCTCCAAGGCAACGTCTCCTTCACCTCGGACTACCTGAGCCGAGCGCTCGCCTCTCTTGAAGTTGGCACTGGTCTCGCCCTGATCCACTCCCACCTTGGTCCGGGCTGGCAGGACATGAGCGAGGCCGACATTGTCGCCGAACGCGATCACTTGGCCGGCGCGGTCTCTGGTCGTTCAGGGCTCCCAATTCTCGGGATGACGTGGGGCACCGACGGCACGTGGAGCGCCCGGGCCTGGGGACGAGCTGCGCCGTTCACCTATGAACGAGTCGATATC
>DAHVOF010000054.1 GCA_027318945.1 Actinomycetota bacterium
GCGTCTACGAGCCCTTTGGTAACGAGGATTTTGCTAAAACCGCGACAATAGCGCCGAACCTTCTCGCGATGGTTGAGTTGTTCGAGAAGAATCTAAGCCTTCCATGTGGGGATTTTTCGAATTGAGCTGATAATACTTTTAGCGTGATCGACTCTCGTTTAAGCTCATGTGGCGGAATGCGGCGAGAACGCGGATCGAAAGAATGGTTTGATTAGGGAAAATACGGCGTTAGTCCTTGTCCTGATGCAGAGAGTGCCGTGACGCATGGCAGGTGTGTTCCTGCGCAGACGGTCTCGCAACTGGGAAGCGGGCCTGTTCAATTTGCTTGATGTACGGTACCGCTTCAAAAGCTGCAAGAGCCAAACGGCGTTTTAATGCAACGGGTGCAGGCAAGCATTCAATGCGCATCTGGATGTTGGTATGTGCAAACCGGTAGCGGGACTTGAGCTAGGAGGTTGTCACGGGGGTAGCCGCAGCGGGAGGCTATGCGGGCAATTGATAGCGTCCGAAGAGGTCGAATGTCTGGCGCGCAAATGGCGTGATCTGCGCCTAATTGGAAATCCCCTGAATGAAGACGTTTGGAGGGCGCCAATCTTATAGAGCTCATGATACCCGGGTATCCACATCCGCCACTTCTTTCTTGGTGAGGGCGCTAGCTAGGTAGGGAATGGAACCCAAACTGTGAGAAGTCTGTCACAGATGGCCGTCACGCTCTCCCAGGCATCTTACCGATTGTGGCACGCGAATTTTTTGGGTGCTGGAGAAGGAGGTCGGCGATTGGGCAAAGTTATTCGAAGTGTCCGAGCACGTTAAGGCTGATTTTGCCGTGCCAATGCGGTTGACGCCAAGCTTGTGCCGGAACGAAAGTTCCGTGTCTAAGAGTAGTCTCATGTTTGGCTAATGGTTGTCAAGCGTTTTGCAGACATAATTTAAGAATCTAATCACGCGGAGATTGTAGTGTCCAATATGAACCCGCCTTTGCTGAAACTGGGATGGCTCGTAGGGGGGGTATTTGCGGGGCTGAGTCTCTATGTTGCATTTACGGGTTACGGGACTGCTTCTGGCCCAACAGTATCAGGAGTAGTTCGAAGTGTCGATCTGCTTCCAGCTCATGGTGGTCCGCGTGGGACGACTTCAACCGTCGGAACCGTGCCGGGGAGCTTAGCTGCTTCGTCGTCGAAAAAGCTAATCGAGATTCAATCGTCTTCACCCGTCCTTGACTACTCGGAGGGTTCTCAACAACTTACCGAGGTTGGTTCTGCCAACGCATCGGTTGGTAGCAGCGCAGAAAGTTCGGAAACCCCAAAGCCAACGTCGACAACTTCGGATAAGGCGAGTACCAACACTTCCGCTGCTTCGAGCGACGTTGCGTCGTCCGGCGGGTCTCAGGATGTCTCGCCCGTACAATCACTTTCAGGTACCGATAATAAAACCACATCGACTACGGATTTGAATTCGCCGACAAGCACCACGGGCGCGACATCCACAACTGCATCAACAACTACGTCTACGACGGCTGGAAGGAGCGATGCGAACTCTTCTAACGGCGGCGACGACTAGCATTTCGGATCTTTTGCGGAAGAGTCCACTCGCGATTGGACGGATGTTCGGAATTCTCATTGAGCGGGGGAAAAATCAGATTGACGGGTTCTCGGATATCGAAGCCGCCGCGCGGTCGCGGTCTGGAGCGTTTTCGTCTTAACGGCCTGTCGACGGTGTCTCGGTTGATGCTTATTTATGCTGTCATCTCCGCCGCCGCACTCGGTCTTGTTCTCGCCCAAGTCGTTAGGATCTACGCATCTCATGCGAAGAACGTAATAATTTCAGATCTGGCGGGGGAGGTACCGGAGTTTGCAAATGCCGCCAACTTGCGCCCTGCCAGCGAGGGACTTTATCCGTTTGCTCGTTCCTATTTGGCCACGCATATCGTTACAAATCAGCACGTCCTCTTTATCGATGTTTTTGGTTACACGGTTCTTGGATCAGTGAACTCTTCTGGGGTTGCCGGGCTGCCGCAGGTGTCAAGGTTCTTATCGAATGCTCCTAAGTCGACAACTTTCGGAACCAGCACACTGAGGTCGACGCAATACCTTGTAATGGGCTCGCCTATTGTCGAAAGCGGTAAAGTCGTGGGAGTTTTGGTGGGTGTTACGAGCCTCGCGGAGTTGCAGGGCCAGGAGGATCAGGTAATTCTTCTCGCTGGAATTGAAGCTTTAGTAGCCTTGGTATTTTCGGTCGCTGCAGGATACTTTTTGCTGCGGCGAGTGATGCAAGCGGTCGGAAAGGTGACTGAAACGGCGGTGGAGATATCTCGCGGTGATCTTGACCGGAGAATCGATCTGCATGGACAGTCCGATGAGGTGGGCAGACTCGCAATGGCGTTTGACGAAATGATATCGCGCATCAGCCAAACTATGGAGTCGCAGCGCAGGTTGATAGCTGATGTTTCGCACCAGCTTAAAACCCCGCTGACTGTCATTAGGGGGAATCTCGAACTTGTGAGCAGAGCTACAGAGCTTGATAAAGCCGAGCTGGATGAAGTGCTGGAGGTTGTGATTTCTGAGACCGACTACATGAAAACAATGCTGGAGGCGCTTTTGATGTTGGAGCGAATGAGTGATGGCAATGCTCTGAGCGAGACGACGATTGACTTGCGCACCTTCATCTCCGATGTATTTGCCAGCGCGATCACGCTGGGTCCGAGAGACTGGCACCTAGGTGACGTGCCCGATCTATCGGTGAGGATTGACGGTCCTATGGTAAGAGGTGCGTTGCTAAATCTTTTGGATAATGCCGAAAAGGCGACCTCCGAGGGTGGTGCGATCGGGTTGTCTGTGGTCAGCAATAGCGATTTTCTTGAGATCGCCGTAAGTGACTCTGGCACTGGCATTGATCCGGCGCAAATGCAGAAGATTTTTGAAAGATTCGAGAGGGGAACGAGCCGAGATCAGAGAGGCGCCGGGCTTGGGCTTGCTATTGTGCAGGCGGTGGCGAAGGCACACGAGGGTTCGGTCAATGTCGATTCCGCGCAAGGGTTTGGCAGCACTTTCACAATCAGGATTCCCAGTTCGAGGATCGTCTGGGTGGCAGGAGGGGGGGAGAAGTGAATATTGTCATCGTGGAGGATGATGCCAAGATCGCAAGTTTCCTCGCAAAGGGTCTGAAGGCAGAGGGTTATGCGACCATAACCATTAGTGATGGTGACCAGGCCATGAGCGAGGTTCCTACCATGGCTGGAGATGTAGACCTCGTGTTGCTAGATCTATCTCTTCCCGGGAAAGACGGCAAGGTCGTACTTAAGTCATGGCGATCGAGAAAGTTTACCAAACCAGTGATAATACTTACCGCTCGGGATGATACCTCAGATAAGGTTCAGGGCCTGGATGCCGGCGCGAATGACTATGTGACGAAGCCGTTTTCATTCGCTGAGCTTCTGGCACGGATCCGTGCCGCTCTCCGAGGGGCAGATCAGACTTCAGCTACTCTATTGCAGGTTTTGGATCTAAATCTTGACCTAGTGACAAAGGTGGCCTGGCGCGCTGGGAAGAGGATTGATCTGGCGCCCAAGGAGTGGGCTTTATTAGAGCTTTTCATGCGCAATCCAAACCAAGTACTATCGAGAATGCAAGTTCTCAACCATGTATGGGACTACTCGTTTGATCCAGGAAGCAATATTGTTGACGTATACGTGGGTTATTTAAGAAAAAAGATTAACAGTCCAGGTCAAACTGAACTTCTTCAAACCGTGAGGGGAGCGGGATATCGGT
>DAHVOF010000193.1 GCA_027318945.1 Actinomycetota bacterium
GTGAGCTCTTCCGCGAAGATGTCACGTTGTGTCAAGCTTCCGGCGACAAGTACTGCGACGACCGTGTGACACGAATGCAGAGGAGAGATCGATGTAGAAGATCGAGCTGTCAGATGCAATGCTGTGCAAGAGATGGAGGGAGGTCCTCCGGTGTCGCCCTGCAGGGGGAGGCGCCAAACCACCGCAAGCTGCTGCGGTCAAGAGCCGCGGTGGTGAGCGTTGCGGAAAAGGCGGGCCGAGAGTCCGTCAGGTGTGAGCCGAGAAGGCGAGTGAAAGCGAACCATTCGATGACGGGTCGAAAGCGTATCGACGGCATCAAAAGCGGGGTCGAGTCGTTGCCCCGTTATGAGTCTGGGGGAAACCTGTTTACTGCCCAGACGGTGCCCGGCCTAAAGATGGCGCGAGCTCGGTTTAGGCTCTGGCACAGAACGTGTGAACCTGCTTCCCGATACCGTCTGGCCGTTGAGGCGGTCGGCGAGAGCGAGAACTCCAAGTGGCAGAAACCTCAAGGGGCAGAGTAGCGATGCGGGATGCAGGGGCGGACCGCCCTGTAATAGCGGTGAAGCCTGGTAATTCAGACAGAGCGAAGGGGGCGGGTCGTCCGGGTTCGTCGGTCGGTCAATCGCCGATGAAGCGAGATGAGCCGGTGGGCGAACCGAGGCTGAAGGAGAAGCCGTTTGTGATCTCCAAGTGGGTTGTCCGAGACGCCTACGAGAAGGTCAAGGCCAACGCTGGCGCGGCTGGTGTCGACGGCGAGTCGATCGAGGCATTTGAGGCTGACCTGAAAAGGAACCTTTACAAGGTGTGGAATCGAATGTCATCGGGGACGTATTTTCCGCCGCCGGTTCGTGCGGTTGAGATACCGAAGAAAGCAGGAGGAGTGAGAATCATCGGGGTTCCGACGGTACCGGCATACAGCCCCGTCTCCCAGTCTTAGTCAAGTTTCAGAATCGGTTGTTGTTACCCACCCGTTCCATCCGCTCTATGGCCAACAACTGACTGTTCTCTTCGAACGCCGCGGGTTCCGAGCAGAACTGGTGATCACCTGTGATGGAGGCCCGTCGGAGCGGACAACGGTACCAGCGAGCTGGACAGACCGTAATCCCCCTGCTTTGAATACTCGGCTCACCGTCGAAGCCTTGAGTTCATTGATTGGGTTAATTACAGCATTAGCCAGCGCAGATAATAAAAGGGGGGTATAATCTTGTATCAGTATGACAGACAAGATAGATTTGGCTCCAATGAGTGTCCGCCAATTGCGATCCCGTCGCCGCAGACTTGTAAAGTCGCTGCCGGACATAGAGGGGCTAATAACAGGATCAGTAGTGGATCAGGGCCGGCGTTGTGGCAAGGAGGGATGCAGATGTACCCAAGGAGAACTGCACGGGCCTTATACCTATGTTGTATTACCCCGGATTCAGGGCCGTACCCGCACGGTATATGTACCCAAGTCTGCTGCAGCTGCGGTACGCCAAGGGGCAGCACTTTCCATAGAAGTACAAGAAACTCTTCAGGAGATCTCGGCTATAAATATCGAACTATTGACTCGGCGAAAGCTCCCCTGAGTGGCGCTGGTCACCGAGACAGTTGCGGTGGTGGCCAACATGGTTATATCGGCTCTGGAGCAAAGAGATGAGGGGCACGGAGAAGATCTCCTCAGATCATCTAAGCCGAGTCGCGCTTGTTTACATTCGCCAGTCCACAATGGCCCAGGTGAGAGAACACACAGAGTCAACTGCGCGACAGTACGCGCTGGCCGACGAGGCGGTACGCCTTGGTTGGACACGGCAACGAGTAGAGGTGATCGACTCCGATTTGGGAATCTCTGGTCGAACAGCCGATGGCCGGCCAGGGTTCAAGGAGTTGGTTGGCCGGGTCTGTCTGGGCGAGATTGGCGCGATTTTCGGTCTGGAGATATCCCGCCTAGCCCGTTCAACAGCAGACCTATCGCGTCTATTGGAACTGGCTCGGCTGACGGACACTTTGGTGATAGATCCCGACGGCATCTACGACATGGGAAACTTCAACGACCGCCTCCTGCTCGGACTCAAAGGAACCATGTCAGAGGCAGAGCTCCATTTTCTCTCCGGACGTCTCCAGGGAGCCAAACGGGCTGTCGCAGAACGCGGAGAGCTGCATTTCCCACTTCCTGTTGGTCTTATCTACGACGACGAAGGGATGACTGTCATCGACCCCGATTTAGAGGTCCAGACTGCGGTGGCTGAAGTATTCAGCCTGTTTCGCTCTGCTGGCTCCGCTTATAAGGTTGTCTCGGGATTCAAAGGCAGGAAGTTCCCACTGCGTGCATATGGAGGGGTGTGGGCTGGACAACTCAGGTGGGGAAGGCTTACCCATTCCCGGGTGCTTGGTGTTTTGTCTAATCCTTCCTATGCAGGAACATACGTATTTGGCCGCTACCACTCCAACCGTGTCGTCAGCCCTAGTGGTGTTATATCCACCAAAACTGTCAAGCTGGACCGTAAGGATTGGCCGGTTGTAATTTACGACCATCACCAGGGATACATCTCTTGGGATGACTATTTGGATAACCAGGCCCGCTTGGCAGCAAATACCACCAATGCAGGTGCTCGTCCGCCGCGTGAAGGACTGCCATTGTGTCAGGGGATCATCTTCTGTGGATCCTGCGGAAGACCGATGTCCACCCGTTATCATCGCAATGGCCAGCCTGCATATGAGTGCACCACCGCTAAAAGAGACCATGTGTCCACACCCACCTGCAGGTCAATAACGACCACTACCCTAGACGATGCAGTTGCAGAACAGCTCTTGGCTGTGCTCAACCCCGAAGAGGTTGCTTTAGCAATTGCAGTTGCAGACGAGGTGTCTGATCGCATTGGTTGTCAAAGTCGCTCACTTGAGCTGGCAGTGGAACGAGCTAATTATGAAGCCCAGAGAGCTGAGCGCGCTTTTAGCGTTTGTGAGCCGGAAAACAGACTTGTTGCCCGTTCTTTAGAACAGCGCTGGGAAGCCCGTTTAGTCGCACTTTCTGAGGCTGAAGCAGCACTTGCTGTGTCAAAGAAAGCAACTCCAACACTTCCGTCACGTAAAGACCTTGAAGCACTCACTGGGGACCTTGAAGAGTTGTGGCATAACCCCTCCACCTCGCCTAGGGATCGTAAACGGCTCTTACGCACGCTCATCTCAGATGTCACCCTGTTGGTAGAGCCGGATTTGTCCAAGGCCCGCATCGGAATCCGCTGGCACAGTGGAGCGACGGACGAGATCGTCGTCTCTCGCCTTCCCGGGGTAGGCGAGAAGCGCCGAAGCGATCCGGCTGTAATTGGAATGGTCTGCGACCTTGGCCCGACGCACTCCAATACCGAGTTGGCTGAGATACTCAATGACGCCGGCTATACCACCGGTGTAGGACGGTCCTTTGACCGGAACGCGGTCGCTTATGTACGCTCTGCTTACAAAATAGCGTCCTCCGAGTTGTGCAGCGATGGTGAACTGAGCGTAAGAGAACTCGCCTGCAAGTTGAAAGTCAGTGGTGCCACCATCTACGACTGGATCGCCAAAGGCTGGCTGGCAGCTAGAAAAGGCCCGGGTCGAAGGGTCTTCATACCCTTCGACTCCGAGGTAGAGCGGGCGTGTGTGGACCGAGTCGCAATGAGCGTTCAGATATCCAGCCACAGTGTAGTAGCCGCCGGAGAGCCACATGAGCGCAGGGTAAGCCAAGTTGCTTCCGCATTGTGCGTCCCTACTTGTACGGTGTACAACTGGATCAAGACCCACCGAATTGACGCACGCAAGGACCGAGGTGGCCACTGGCTCGTAACCTTTAGTGACGAAGTCCAGGCAACATGTAGAGAGCGCATCTCAGCATCGGCCCATGCGCGCTACGCCGCCAGCATCGAAGGGGACGGACGTTGAAGACACACGATGATTCTTCTTCGACAAATCGCCATCCGCCAGCTATCCCTAATAGTACTCATTCTGAGGCCGCACCCAGAAACAGCAAGGAACTGGACGCTGAGAGTTCAGGATTGCGTAACGCTTCAGAAACGCCCGTCCGTGAGGGCTTTTTTTGTGCCAACTGCGGCAGATTCAATATCACCGCAGTTCTCGGGGTTTACACCAATGCTCGAGTGGGATCTTCTCGGCGGTTCTGCAACCCTGTCTGCAGGCAATCCGCTTATCGTCGACGTCGTGCCGGAGTACCAGAAAATGCGCCACAACAGCTCATAGGAGGACGTGGCCGTCGCCTAAGTCAAGCTAATACTAATACCGATGAACTGTCTCAACTCCAAAGTATGATCAAACCTGAAAGCTCAAGTAATGGAGGGGCAGTATGAAGCCACCATCCCAACCGTTGCCGATCGCATCGCTCAAGGAGTAGCCAAGGCCTACATAGAACCACGACTGGAAGCAATATTCCATGACGATTCTTATGGCTATAGGCCGAAGCGCTCAGCTCACGATGCAGTTGGGAAAGCACGTAAAAGGTGTTGGAGCGATGACTGGGCCATTGATGTAGATATCAAGGCCTTTTTCGATTCCATCGACCATGATCTGCTTCTCAGAGCTGTCTCAACACACGTCTCGGAGCGATGGATACTTCTCTACATCAAACGTTGGTTGAAGGCGCCGATGGAAAACAAAGAGGGCCAACTCATAGAGCGAGAACGAGGTCTCCCTCAGGGGGGTGTCATTTCGCCGATCTTGGCCAATCTATTTCTCCACTACGCATTCGACAAATGGATGGGGAAGAACTTCCCGGATGCACCCTACGAGCGCTATGCTGATGATCTACTAGTGCATGTCAAGACCAAAGAATACGCTGATCAGATCCTAGAAGCACTCAAGCAAAGGATGTCTGAGGTAAAGCTGGAACTTCATCCAATAAAGACCAAGATCATCTACTGCAAGGACTCCAACCGTAAAGGTGAGTTCAACCAGACTCGCTTCGAGTTTCTGGGATTTACCTTTGCACCAAGATATGCCCGCAACAAGTCCAGCAAGAAGTTCAACAGCTTTTTGCCAGCGGCCTCTGATGGTGCGGTCAAAAGAATGGGCAAAGAACTGAGGCAGCTCTGTCTTCATT
>DAHVOF010000196.1 GCA_027318945.1 Actinomycetota bacterium
GTCAACCATGATGTACTAATGGCAAAGGTGGCCAGAAAGATAACGGACAAGAAGCTGCTAAAGCTCATACGCGCATATTTGAATAGTGGCATTACGATAGATGGCGCTATAGAGAGCAGAACAAAAGGGACTCCACAAGGGTCTCCTTTGTCCCCGCTCCTATCAAATATCATGCTCAACGATCTAGACACAGAGCTAGAAAGAAGAGGGCACCTTTTCGTAAGATAAGGCGACGACCTTACGGTCTTCGTCAAATCCCGAAGAGCAGGTGAGAGGGTACTGACTTCAATATCTAAGTTCATCGAATCCCGCCTCAAGTTGAAGGTGAATCAAAAGAAATCATCTGTGGGAACCGCTCAACTTTGTGTGATCTTGGGCTACAGCTTCTACTACATATCTAAGGGAACGGTGGGATTCCGCATCGCACAGAAGTCCAAAGTGAGACTCAAGCACAAGCTCCGGAAACTAACCGGCAGGTCGTGGCGAATCTCAATGGAGGACCGCCTAACTGCTCTCAACCTCTTCATTAGTGGCTGGACCAATTATTTCAGTCTCATCCAGTCTCCCAAAGTGTTCAAGGAACTGGACCAATGGCTGAGACGGCGCCTGCGACAGGTGAGGTGGAAAGAGTGGAAGCGGCCCAAAGCCCGCTTTCGGAATCTCCGTGCCTTAGGTCTGAGTCGAAACCTGGCAACAAATGCGGCTGGGAGCGGGAAAGGGTCTTGGCGGCTGTCAGCATCCCAACCCCTAACAATTGCAATGGATAACCAATACTGGGAGAAACTCGGACTACAAGGATTCGAGCAGTGTTGGAACCGTCGTCGGTTATTTTGACGAACCGCCGGATGCGGGCCCGCATGTCCGGTGGTGTGGGAGGGGGCTGGGTGACCCAGTCCCCCTACCCAATTTTTAAAAAGGAGTTCTCAGCCCTTAGCTGGGCGTTTTCCTTTTCGAGCTGGCGCAAACGAGCGCTCTCGCCGAATGAGGACGGGACGTCGGGTTGTTTCACGGCGCGATTCGATAGAGTCACCCACCGGGTGAAAGTGGACTTTTTCACCCCAAGCTCAGCTGCACAGCTTTCAGCAGACTTTCCCGAATTCCTCCAGTACGCCACCGCCTCGTCCTTGAACTCTGGTGAGTAATGGTTGATCTTGCCACCTTTTGTAATCATCTTGTTTCTTCTTTCCCTTCGACACGGATTCTAATAAGCAGTTACCGTGTCCGGGATAGTGATGCCAGAGAACTCACAACTCGGCTACCAGCACTTGTCTAAATTAGCTAGGTCGGAATTGCCCAAAACCCAGTAAAACCCAGAGAGACCTAGCGAAACTTGGGCTAGGCAACGGTCGCCGTCACCAGCACGGTGGAGATCGGCGTAGTTGCCTCGAAAAGGAATGGCAACCGTCTGGGCGCGAGGCCATACTGCGCTAATGGCTCGGGACTTTGAGGGTTGGGCACGGCTAACTTCGGTAATACCCGTGCAGTTCGAAAACTCATTCGAACGGCGGTTGTGTGTCCCAAAAGCCCAGACTTCTCATTTCAGCGTGAATACCGTTCGCTTCCGCCCGACTGATCAAGTTACTTTCAGCTGCCTCGATCAACAGTTTGCGCACTCGCTGGTAGGGCCGCGTATGGCCGCCCGACTTCAGGGCTTTTAATGCGTCCGAGTCATCCGTCGCCAACATGAGCCCTCTGTTGATGGCTATCGCTACGCAGGCAGCTTCTCCAGCATGGAGAGGGAACTTCAAGTTGAATGAACTGCAGCCGCTTGGGCTAGTCAGGGTGCCAAGCATCCGCAATTCACGCTTGTCGAGATCGACGACGAGAACGTCTCCAGACGAATGCAAGTCGTGAATAACGTTCAGTCGAGTTTGGTTCGTGACGGCACGCAAGCGCGCTACTGGATCTCTGGCGAGATCCTTGGCTGCACGACCCTTGACAGATATGCCGCGGGTTAGTTCGCTACGAGCGTCCTCGGGAACTTCATCTTCCTCGTCCGGGTCGAATACGATCCTCGGCACCGCAATAGGCCGACCGAGTTGCCGCAATAGTAACTCGGCCTGATCGGCAAGCAAAAAATAGTGTAGGATCACGGTGTCCGCGACCGATCTAGGCGACTCCAACGATGCCCGTATCCTCGAACTCTCGAAGTTCCTCGAGTTCCTCTGTGCCCTGATCTAGCTTCGGAGCTTCTTCCCGAACGAGATCCGCAACCTCATCTATCGAGAGCCGAGTGAGAGCGGCGACCGTAGGAACCGATATGATGCCCTTACGGACTACTAGACGAACGAGAGTTCGGAATCGTTGCGGGAACCGCTCAAGACGCCAGCTGTCAGGCTGGGGTGCGTACTCTTCGTCCGCGATGTCGTAGCCAAGTGCACGCGCTAGAAGAACTGGACGGACGAGCTTGAACTGGTCAAATTGGGCCGGATTCAAGTATCGCGCTTGACGGAGCCGAACCAAGGCAGTTATATACGAGACGCCAAAGAATCGCTGAACCTGGATGACTTCTGCAGGGTCTTCGATCCTAGGTCCGAATCCGTGGTCCTCCATAATCCGGCGAATTCCTTCAACGGGCATCAAAAATTCGCCAGCGAAGTTGTCGGCGAACCGCTCACGAGGGGTCTTAGTCGCGGTAGAGACAAGATATGGATTATCGTCGCTGTGAAAGAGCGCATGAGCGAGTTCATGAGCGAGGGTAAATCGTCTCCGACCCCGGGTCATGTCCAAGTTCACCAAGATCGAGAATCCGATGTCATGGTGCTTCAGAAATGCACCAGATACGGTTCGCTTGAGGTCACGCCCAAGGTTCGCCTTGTAGACTGTGATACCCAACAGGTCGCACGCTGCTTCCAGGTCACCCACCGGACCCATACCGAGTCGCAGGTAGGAGCGTACTTCCTCAGCCTTGCGACGTGCGTCCTCCGAACTCTCGAATCCTGCGCCGCTAGCATAAGGGCTCTGCCGCATCTCCCGAAATTGGTAGTTCACCTCCCGGCCGAGCGCCGCAAACGTGTCCAGGAAGGCCACGAAGTCCGCAAGCCCACTCAGTGCTTCGTCAGGCACCTCCAATCCCGCACCTCGAAGAAGCATCGAGGCAAGATCGGGCGCAGGAGCCGGCTCCTCATAGCCGAGTAAAACACCTATCGGAACCCTTAATAGCTGGCTGATTGCCGCCAGTTGGCGGTCGTTGGGCGAGCGCTTTCCTGCCTCCCAGTAGCTGACCATCGTCCGGCTTACTCCCAATGAGTTGGCGAGATCGTCTTGACTTAGCCCGGTTGCAGCACGAGCGCGCACCAATTGGCTAGCTAGCGGCATCCAATCCCCTCCAGAGTATAGCTGTTGTTACGTAGTTTATTATACCATACGAATTGGCGTAACAACCTTGCTCGTGCCGTGCTTTACTGTTACATATTTGGTGGATGCACTGCGAATCATGCAACAGGAGGTCTAGTCCAATGAACGTGTCGGTTGAGCAACAGGCGTCTTCCCGCCGCAGGGACATCACGTTCACTGTTCACGGTGAGCCGATTACTACCTCGTCTGCATCGAGGGCATGCACCAAATTTCGTATAAGGACCAGCCCAATGTCGAGATCGATATTCACGAGCACGAGTCTCTCAGTCAGAGTTAGCACGGGCCCACTCCAGTTTATGGAAAATGCAGATCACCGATTTCGTAGTGCTCATCTGGATGCGGACCTTTCGGAGGGTTAGTCGTTTATTGCTACACGATCGAAGTGGGGAGCCACATCTACACTTCGATCTGAATGGGCTTGGCTCAGCCACCCGACTGGCTGCTCAGCTGTCCTCCTGGTCCATTTACTCCGTTTTTGATCATCGGTCAACTCTAACGGAGACTAGAAAATAATCTTTTCCAGAAAATACCGGATAGATAGAGGGCGTTTTCCGTCTAGCCAGTACTAAAAACGCTTTGCCAAATGCATGCTTTTTTGAGAGGCGCTTAGAGAAAAAAATGCGATCTCTCCGATCCAACTGGTTCGATTGGCCCAATTTGTAAAAAATATTAGGCCATACTAATATCCTAAGTATGGCTGACCGAAATACGATCTGTTTCAGATTGGCTGAGTGAGGATCGCACGATGACCTCCAGAAGGATCGAACTTGTGCAATCTAGCGCAGCTCGTGCCATGCCTCTGCTGGCCGTTTGGGGACCAGGTCTTGTGGTCATGCTCGCAGACACGGATGCGGGAAGCCTGATAACGGCTGCGCAGTCAGGTTCGCGATTTGGCTACCGGATGATCCTCCCCGAGCTAGTCCTCATTCCTGTGCTTTACGTGGTACAGGAGATGACGGTTCGCCTCGGCATAGTTACCGGCAAGGGTCATGGAGCTCTGATACGCGAGCATTTTGGACGCGGCTGGGCGTTCCTGTCCGGTTCGACGCTGTTCATCTCGGCAGTTGGCGCTCTGCTGACAGAGTTTGCCGGTATCGCGGGGGTTGGGGAGATGTTCGGCCTTCCAAGGGCGCTCACGGTCTCAGTGGCTGCCGCGCTGCTTGTCGGCGTGGGAGTCTCGGGAAGCTACAACCGTGCAGAGCGAATCGGCATTTTATTTGGGCTTGCCGAGCTGTTATTCGTGCCGCTTCTCATCATTTCTCATCCCAGCCTGAACTCTTTGCTGACTCAAGTCCGCCAGGTTCCGCTTGGCGATACCAACTACATGATGCTTCTAGCAGCCAATGTTGGTGCGGTGATCATGCCATGGATGATCTTTTACCAGCAGGGCGCAGTGATCGACAAGGGACTGCGCGGCAGGGACATAAAGTCCGAAAGGCGCGACACGGCGATTGGCGCTACCCTTACGCAGCTGATCATGGTGGCTGCGGTGGCCACCTTTGCCGCCACCGCATATCGCGCCGATCCAGGAGTTGCCCTTGACACCATCAGGGGAATGTCGATGGCGCTTCAGCTGTTGGTTCACTCGGCTATTTCAAAGGTATTGTTTGCGACAGCGGTGCTGGGCGCAGCGCTGGTCGCGGCTCTCGTTGCTTCGATCGCCGGGGCTTGGGGGATCTCCGAGGTTTTCGGATGGAAGCACACGCTCAACTCCAAGCCGAGCCGCGAGAGTGCCAAATTTTACGCCACCTATGTCCTCGCACACGTTTTGGGCGCGGTGCTCGTGATCGTCCATTTCAATCTGGTAAGTCTTGTTATAGATGTGATGGTGATCAATGCGCTGCTTCTCCCCGTCGTTCTGGGGTTCCTGCTGGCGTTGGAGGCTCGCGTTCTTCCAGATGCCCTGCGCATGCATGGGTTCCACCGCTGGGCGGCAACGGGTTTGAGCGGAGCAGTCATGGCGTTTGGAATATTCATGCTGGTTTCAATGGAAAGATTCTTCTGAAACCACGAATTTGTCTTGCCGCCCTAACGTCGTCAGGGCCTGTCCACGTATAGATACGTTGCGAGGCTCTTGCTGATTGCAATGACGTCCCCACCGGTGTCGATGGTTAGCGTGCCGTCCGGCGCCCTGTCGCTCACTAATGCGGACGTCCCCGGCCGAAAGTTGTGGGCGTCCAGATATGACAGAGTTTCGAGATCAATCTCCACGCACTCGGCTATGCGCCGAAGCCTGACATGGTCACCCGGCTGGGACTCTGCAAGAGGGTCGAGGTTAAGATGCGGCGCCCCTGATCCGGGTATCGGATTGCCATGGGGGCATGTCTGCGGGTTATTCATGAGTTGTACCAGGCGTGGCTCCACATCGCCGGAGATCACGTGCTCCCAACGATCTGCCTCTTGATGAGCCTTGGGCCAATCGATGCCTATGATCTCAACCAAGAAACGCTCCGCCAGCCTGTGTCGCCTGACAACGCTCTCCGCCTGCGCACGGCCTTCAGCCGTCATTTGCAGCTGCTTGCCTTCGGTTTCAAGATATCCGTTGTCTATCAGGCGCGAGACCATCTCTGTGATGGTGGGCGGAGAATGTCCGAGACGTTCAGCCAAGCGGGCCCGGATGGCTGGAATGCCCTCTTCTTCAAGCTCGTATATGGTCTTGAGGTACTCCTCGATCGGCGGATGGTACCCATCGACTCCTGTTTTTGGCAAGCTTGCACCTCGATTATCTGGTCTAGGGGCCCCATGCTTACCGCTTGATGAGATGTAATCATGCTGCCGAGCCAGCTTAAGTGTACCAAATCACAGTTTTTCCCCACAACAGGAGCTCACATGCGCGGCGCTGGCGTTGGTATGCGCGAACGATCGGGTGACAATAATACGTAGGAGAGATGAATGTGGAAGGTCGAGCTGCCAGACGCAATGCTACGCCAAAGATGGAGGAGGCCCTTCGGCATCGCTTTGCAGGGAGTGGGGCCAAACCACCAAAAGCTGTTGCCGCAAAGAGCCGTTGCAGCGAGCGTTGCGGAAAAGGCGGGCCGGGAGTCCGTCAAGTTCTATCCGAGGAGGCGAGTGAATGCAGACCATTCTATGACGGGTCGAAAGCGTGTCGATGGCATCGAAAGCGGTGTCGAGCCGTTGCCCGTTCTGAGCCCAGGGAAAACCTGTTTACTGCTCTGACGGTGTCCAGCCAAAAAGTGACGC
>DAHVOF010000204.1 GCA_027318945.1 Actinomycetota bacterium
CGGTCCAGGGAAAGGGGAGTTGGAATGGGGATGTGACAGATTACCTGTAACCGAAAATGAATGTCTCCAGGAGGCATTCATTCCATTCTTCTTTCACTCATTTCTCTTGGATTTCACAAAGTACGGAACCCCGAAGCTGGATGCCATTGGGTTACAGGCCGCCGCCATTGTCAATATCGTTCCCATGACGATCACTCTCCCGATGATTTTTGCTTTCATGTCTTTCCTCCTTGGATTCGAGGAACCCGTCCAGTCTCTCCCGGACAATGGCCCCGATTGTTGTTCTTTCCTTCTTTGCGAATCTCCGGATTTTCCGGAGAACGACCGGATCAATCCGAATTGAAAAAACCTGCTTGGGTTTGTTCATATACCATCCTCCTTTCAGGGATTGTTGGGTGCCGTATTACATAGTACGATTGTCTCATGGCTAGATTTGTATGTCAGGACGGGAAATTGGGTGATATCGGCTAAAATTGGGACATGAGGAAGCGATGGACAAAAGCGGAAGAATCCATAAAGTGAGCAGAGACGTACCGGAAGGTAAGGACATTAATAAAGTTTGGGAAAAAATTAACGAAGGGAGTGATCGATCTGCTGCAATAGAGAAAATTCGTGAGGAAAGAAAAAGTCGGAAGAACCTTAAATGATTGATCTCAACATCGTAGAGTTTAAATCCCAATTTCGAGCGTTAGTAGACTCAGGGGCGTCAGATGAGGAGCTGGACGAGATTGACAATCAGATCCAGCACGCTCTGAGCGAATTGAATACCGACTGCGCAGCATCCTGTGCTCAGATCGCCGTCGATATTCTCTCCGGTGCTAACCGACCCTGGTCTCTTGCGTATGCGCTCAATACGCATATCAGCGCATGTTGCATGTCTGGAGACATTAAAGGAGTACGTCTGGGACTCGAAAGGTTAATCGAACTGACCATTGAGCACAAGACTGTTCAAGCCGCCCTTTCTGCCGCAGAAAACGTGCATCTCTTTCTGGCGGGAAATGCGAAGACTGACCAAGTGCCTCATATCCTCAATCAGATCGTGCATCTATATCAGCACCTTGGGATGGTGGACAAGCAGATAGCTACGTTGATTACTGCTGCGTACCTGTTCGCCGACTACGGGGCATTTCAAACCGCTTATCGCTCTCTGGCCGACGCGGAAGATCTCGCGCGCGACCATTCTCTGCTCCAAAAGTATGTCGACGTCCTAGAAGCGATGCACTGCATATGCGTGATCGAGGGAGACCATGCTTACGCTGAGCGTGTGTGGGCAATACTCCAAGAAAAATACGTCGAACTCGGTAAGCCCATACCGCCCTCCCTTGCGATAAATCACGCAACAGCATTGCTTCAAACCGAGCTGTTCGACCAAGCGAAGGAAGAATTCGAAGAGATTCTTGCTTTAATGGAGCCGGATAGCCCAATGCAGTTCGCCGTCCTGATGAATTTGTCGGTGTGTCTACGAAGGCTCGGCGACCGCGCACAGGCTGAAGCTCGAATGGTTGAGGCTCGTCAACACGTGGCGAAGCTGGATCCTGATAGGATCGACAGAGAACAACTGCTTGAGCTTGAGTTGATCGCGGCCAAAAACGCCGTTGAATTTAATAACATGGCCGAGGTAGCCGCCTGTCTCAATCGCGCAACCGAACACCTCGACGCAGCCGTTCAACTCGTCGAAAAACTTCACTATCGCCGGGGTCTACGAGAACGATATATTCAACGAACAGAGGACCTTCTCGCCAAGCTTCCGTCGAACGGAAGAGCTGCTGACGTGTTAACCATCATCGCCAGCACGCGCACAAATCGTGTGGTCGATTGGCTGCATCTCCTGAACTGGGCAAAGGAGCTCTCGGGGAGTCTGTCAGAGGAAGAGAAGAGTGAGTTGGACACCATCGTGTTTCGCTTGGCAAACCATGGCGCACCACACTTGTACGGATATCGTGAAAAACACGACGATCCGATGGCTGGGCTGCACGATCTCGTGCCCGATCCTTGGCGCGATTTTGCTGAGTACACAGATGCAGTGTGCGCTCGCCATTCCTTCAGGCGGCCCTTCCAGAACGCCACGGCAAGAAACTGTTCATTGGTTCTTGAGCAACGGCTATGGGGAGGGTATGGAATCTTCGTGAACCTTCTGACGGCCGATCAAAAAGCAATGCTGGTGATCGGCGAGCGATACGTTACTTGCCCTCTGCCGGACACTGAAACCAGAAACTACTTTCGTGCCCTGGAGGCGCATCGACATGGACAGGACACGAGCAAGAACCTTAGTAAAGCAGTCGAGGCATACCAGACCGCACTACTTGTCTCACTCGATCCAATACTCGCGGAGTTGGCAAGTGCGGAATGCAAGGGTGTCATTTTTGTGCCTGACCAGATGGATCTAACCCCGATTAACTTGGTGATGGTCGGTCATCCAACGATTCGGAAGAAGATGGCCAATGCCCAATTCGAAGTGCGGACATGCCTCGCCCTATATCCCGGTCACAGCTTTAAAGGCTCATTAAGAACGTGCCTAGGAGTCATCGAAGATGCTTCGAATCTGAGCTACGACAGGGCAGAAGTCGAAATCTTCTGCAAAGCGACAGGTGCCGTCGGGACCATCCTCGTGGACCCGGAGTGGGGAGCATTTGAAAACGGCATGGATAGCGCGGATTCGCTAGTTGTTTCGCAACACGGCATGTCAATCAGTCTCTACACGGATCCGTACTTCGCCAATATGACCGGTCCGTATCGAAAAAGCGTGATGAGCCTGGATGAGATTCAGCAGAGTGCTTATCGTTGGACTCATCGGCTGGTTCTGCTCGGCACCTGCCACAGCGGTGGGTTCGTGAACCGCAACTTCCAAAGGCCCTTCAAGTCACACGAGCTCATGGGATTCCCAACTGTCTTCTTACTCAACGGCCAATGTGAGGTGCTGGCCGCATCATGGGCAATCCTGGACCGGTTTAACGTTCTGCTCACGACATTGTTCGCGCGTGAGTTGGATCAATCGCCTTCTGCCATCGCCTTCAGTACCGCACTGGCAAAGCTGTTCGATATGCCAAAAAAAGAGCTACTCGAGCTGCTTTCTTCTGTTCACGGCTCCGACAGTTTGCCGCCGGAGGCTCTCGCTTCACTGGAATCAGTTGATGTTATGCGGCGCAAAGCGTTCTGCTACGGGGCATATCAGATCTATTCCTTGCTGTAGGTGTTAGGGTCAGCCACTTGGGGCTAGGTCTCGGATAATACCGAGTCCTTCACCTGGTTGACAGGAATGGTGCCAACTGTCGGATTTCACCATCTTGCCCCCCCGATTTCAAATCATTGTCCCCCTCACGGGAAAATCAGCGTTGCCCCCTTCAACCAATTTCAGGGGGGCAAGATGCCCCTCCTTTGAAGCGTTTTTACCGAAAGTTGGGTTCGTCTCGGCCCACCATATTTGTCAAGGACTTGCTCGGTCCTCTCTTCGCACAGAAAAACCACAAGGCCCATACAAGTTTAGAATGAGAACGGCCTCTTCTGATCCCTACTGCAAAAAACCTCACTGTTATGCGCGGATTGATGCTTCTATAATTGGGATCTGCTCACCGTTCTCCGGGATTCCAACGGATCCCGCGAGAAGGAAAGCTGGACGATGTGTTCGCCGCGGCCCACTGCGGTGTTCAGAAGATCGGCGTTTTTCCGACAAGGGAAGAAAACTCGGACTCCCCTACAAGCGATGCCACGCCTTCAAGCGACAGGAGCGTTATGAGGGAGCCGTTCCTATCGCCCAAAACGCTCTTCGAGTCTGCCGTATCGAGTTCCTCGAACGCCTGGACCGAACGCCCCAGACTGTCCAGAAGACTTTCCGCGATCGTTGAAACAATTCTCGACATGCTGTTTACCTTTCTCTTGAGGGTTGTGAAAAATTTGTGCTGGTCGTCCGTCGGAAAGAGGGACTTTCATGGATTCCATCGAAAAT
>DAHVOF010000213.1 GCA_027318945.1 Actinomycetota bacterium
ATAGCGTCGAGTCCCGCGCATCTGATCCCGCTCTTTCCAGGGCATCGATCTCGGCATGAAAGCTTCCAGGACTGCGAGTATGACCGACAACAAGTCCTGACCTGGTCTCCAGAACTGCCCCCACCCACGGATTCGGCGGAGACTCAAGACGCGCCTTTCCTGCTTCATTGATGGCGTGAAGCATTCTCATTTCGAGGTGGTCCGTCGAAGACGCTTCCTCCACTACTTCACCTGAACACTCTCGTGGCTGCTCGAAAGACCAGAAAGAAGTTCGAGCGCATGAGGTATGACATCGATGACGGCAGATAAAGTCTCTGTAGCCCCACCTGGCGAACCAGGTGTGTTGATAATCAGGACAGCACCCCTCGTTCCGGCCACCCCTCTCGATAGACGCCCGAGGGGTGACGCCAATCTCGCCGCCTCAGCGATCCCCGGAGCCTCTCGCTCCAGTATCCCTTTCGTTCCTTCGGGCGTAAGATCCCGCGGACCAAAACCGGTTCCGCCAGTGGACACTACCAACCCATGAAACCCTTCAGAAAGCGACAATAGGGCAGCAGACACACTTTCAACGCCATCGGAAGTGACCATTCTTTGCACCACCCTAAAACCGGCTTTGCTCAGGAGCTCTTCGAGGGCCAAACCAGAACGGTCTTCCCGCGTACCGGCAACGACGCCATCGGACACGGTTAGCACCTTCGCCAAAAATTCCATCAGGAACGCTCCTCTAAAGCACTCTCGGCGGCTGACCTAAGCCTCCTTACAGCATCGGCAGGATCAGCAGATCCGAACACCGCTGAACCTGCAACAAAGACTTCCGCTCCAGCACGACAAGCTAGCCGAATTGTATCGGTCGAAATCCCGCCGTCGATCTGCAGTATGGTTCCACATCTCGACTCATCGATCATTTTCCTCGCCCTACTTAGTGGCTCAAGCACGCCTTCCATGAAGGACTGGCCCGCGAAACCCGGAAAAACACTCATGATCAGAAGCATGTCAACCTCTGGCACATACTTTGCGTAATCATCGAAGCTCGCGTCCGGATTCACGGCCATTCCGGCCTTCATGCCCAGCCCGTGCGCCATCTCCACCAGCTCCAACGTTCTCCCAACCTCAAAATGGAACGACACAGAGTTAGCCCCCGCCCTAGCGAAATCGGCGAAATAATCCCACGGATCAGTAATCATTAGATGACAGTCCAAGAAGCTATCGGAATGCTTCCTAATCGATGCCACCACCGGAGCACCGATAGTCAGGTTTGGAACAAAATGACCATCCATGACGTCCACATGAATCCATGACGTCTCCCCTCCAACACTTCGAATTGCTTCGCCAAGGAAAGCGAAGTCAGCTGAGAGTATGGAAGGAGCAATCTCTATCACAGCTAAATCCTATCCGAGCAAATCCAAACAACCTCGAGGATCGTCAGACAAAACGAAGTTCATTGGCGTGCTTAAGCCCACGGACCCACTCACCTGCGGCCATGATCCTCTTGTTCTGAGGCTGAACTCTCCCAAGCTCGATAACGCCATCCTGTGTGCCGACATGGACCCCTGACAGCTCGCCTGCCGCCAAGCCCATTTCCGCAGACGAGACCCTCGCGGACAGGATCTTAAAACGCGCTCCATCAAGCACGGTCCACGCTCGTCCAAGTCTGACTTGCCTGAGCACCTCGACTCCACGACAAGACCAATCGATTCGGAGATCTTCCACAGAAAGCTTGTGGGCATACGTCGGCGGACCAACCTGCTCGATCGAAGCGCTGAACGCACTGTCGCCAAGAGCCAGCTCAGCCCCCAGAGCCTCGTTTGCCAATTTACCAAGCTGGGCGGCCAAATCATCCAAACATATTTCATTGTCTAGGGGGACCCGCCTGACCTGATAGAGCGGTCCAGCGTCAAGCTCTTTCACTAGGCGCATCAGGCAGACTCCGGTTTCGGTATCCCCTGCAAGGATAGCTCTTTCCATCGGGGCCGCCCCGCGCCAACGCGGAAGCAGGGAAAAGTGGAGATTCACAAACGTTCCCTTTGCCAGCAGCGGCTCCGAAATCAATCTGCCATATGCGACGACGACGGCTAGATCAAAATCCGTTTCTAGCAGAACTTTCGGATCGTGCGAAACTTCCAAACCTAACTCTAAAGCAGCGAGCTTTACAGGAGATGGCGTCAAATCGGATCCGCGCCCACGCCTCTTGTCCTCACCTGTGACCACCAAGGGAATCTCGTAACCTGAAGTGGCGATGTATCGCAATACCGTTGTCGAGATCTCTGGAGTTCCGAGGAACGCGATTTTCCTAATCACATCACATACCTAAAGGCCAAAGGAGCTATCCTCCTCCCAGAAGCTTCCGCTTCGCCCTTTGCTGTTCAGGATCAAGAGTCTGCGATCGCAAAAACTTCATCGCCTCCTTGCGCTGATCTGGATCCAACCGCTCTAAAAGCAATACTCCGTCAAGATGATCAATTTCATGCTGAAACACTCTCCCTAGCAGTTCAGAAGCTTCAACCGTCAGGGGATTTCCTTCCAGGTCGATGCCCTCGAGCAGAACGTGATTTGGCCTCGTTATTGGCCAGTAAAGTCCCGGAACCGAGAGGCAGCCCTCCTCGTAGGTCCATTCCCCACTGGATTCTGTAATCCTTGCGTTGAGAACCGCGAAGGGACCATCCCCAATGTCATAGACGAACAATCTCTTTTGCACTCCAACTTGAGAGGCAGCCAAACCTACCCCAGGTGCCTCATGCATAGTGTCGATCATGTCCTCCACGAGACGAATGACCGATTCATCAATGTTTTCGATGTCAGTAGTGACTTGGCGCAGAACTGGATCGCCATAGGTCCTAATCGGATACGTTGCCACACAAACATCATACGCGAAGAACGGTATTTTAGGTTCGGCAGAGATGGCCACTGAGCTGCGGTGGACCGCCTAGGCATTGATGAAAAAACGCGATTATGTTTGAGATCACATCCTAGGAAAATCTAAGCTCTAATGGTAAGAGCCAAATGATGGAGGCGGAATTTCGTGAGAGAACACATAAGTAGAGTGATGTGGAGGCTTTACGAACCAATCCACTCGGTTGTCTACTTCCAGCGTGACGCAACTGAAAGATACCGCGAGATCGGCCTCAAGGGTGGGTGGATGAGCTACTTTGCGTCACGCTCGGCTGCACTCGGCACTCCCTCGCCAGAGGTAGTCGAAGCAGTTTTCTATCACTTTGCCCCATCACTCGTCAGGCGCGCAATTCCCTCTGCATGGCAGCTAGCCAACCCGGAACTAATTCTGCAAATCCGACATGATATAGCCTACGATGCCATTTCACGGGGTATCGACACGGCCCTGGACACCGCATCCCTCATGCAACTGGCTGAAGAAATTCTCGACGTTGCCGCCAACCTCCCTATCAGCGGCAGGACGCTCTACGCAGCCCACCTCGGCATTGATTGGGGCCGGTCAAGCGCGCTCAGGCTTTTCGGAGCATCAACCTTGCTGCGAGAGCATCGCGGTGACACTCACAATTCCGCCCTTGCAGCGCACGGAATCGATGGCATCCAGTCTCACCTGCTTCAAGTTGCTGCCGGCGCCGTAACTCACGAGGTCATTTTCCCTACACGAGGGTGGTCGCCCGACGCCTGGAATGACGGGTTCGAAAGGCTCGCCTCTAACGGACTACTTTCCGCACGCAGCACACCGGAAGAGCCTATCCTTACCGAGCTAGGACATAATATCAAGCAAAGGATCGAATCTCAGACTGATGAGCAGTCCAATCCCTGGTCAGATCTCGACGACAGGCGACTACAGAGGCTAGAGGAAGGTTTGCGAATCGCGTCTGCGCACGTCAAGCAATACGTGGGTTTTCCAGCAGCAAACCCTATCGGAGTTTAATCCGGTATCGCCGAAAAGCGAACCCCGGAATACGAAACCTTAGATCTCAACCGACTCAGCGCATCCAACAACATCGGCATAGAATCGCCTCGCAGGTCGAATACTCCATCCTGAACCTGCACAACCGCGATGGTAGGGTTGTCTTCAAGGCCGGAACGGACAATCCACTGGAGAGCCTTGGATCCGAAAACCCGAACGATCCCCCCGTAGGGGGGCAGCGCAAGTCGACGGCGCATCTCAGCCTCACTCTCTTCAATCTGACGGGGATCGCCTGCCACGGCCGCTTTGATCACAGGGTTTTGAAGGTCGCGAGCCTGAATATAAAGTGGAACGTAACCTGTATTATGGCTCCGCGGTGGCACGAGCCTCGCAGCTCGCGCCACAAGAGAAAAGGACGACTCTCTCGCACTTAATGTGGGCGCATACAAGTACTGGTCAAAGTCTGCGATCGCGACCATCCGCGCCGACCGAAATCGGGAGAATACGGCTTCGGTCCCTATTGTCACATCCGCAAGCGCTTCAAGCTGGATTTCGCTGGCCGCACTAACCTCGGTCACAGGCCTGCCAAGTGCCGCCTGCAGCGTACCCCTAAATCGATTGATGCCAAATGTCATTACCTTGAGCGATGTTGAGAAACAGTTGGTACATATTACGGGATAGCTCCTCTTGCACCTCGGGCATGTCAAAGCTGCTAGAGCAAGCCCTTCCTTGGCATTCCGATTCAACATCTTTCGGCCAGAGGGAGCTGCATCATCCACCGTCACTGGAGCTTGTACCAATGTCGTCGAACAACTTTCACATCTGATGACCCGGCCACATGACTTGCACATCAAGACTCTGGCTCCGCCGAGCCGGTTGTAAAGAACGATGACGCCATCGTAATTTATTAAGCCTTCTGCCGTCACAGTTGGCGCTCGCACTCCCCCTCTCGTGACAATATCAATTTGCCTAAGGAGATCACTCGATACCAATACGGTACCATCCGCTCCGTCGGAAATTCCGGCTGCCATCACTTTTGGCCAGCCAGATCTCTCCTCCAAGCGTGATAGCGACATCGACTTTGATCCATGAAGCATATCCAGCGTCGGCGCCGACGAAAGCATAATGGCCCTATGGCCTCTGGCAACTCTTGCCCGGGCTACAACGTAACTGCTCCAAGCGGGCGAAGAGGTTTCGGTGTGCGCCGGATCGTCTGAGTCGACGATAACTATTTCGCTCAGCTCTCCAACGGATGCAAAAACAGCGTTTCGCGCGCCTACCACGATGTCCGCGTTATCCATTGCCTCTTCAAACTCTTCAGGAAAAACTGCCACATGGTGACCGGTTTCGGACAGCCGGCGCGCAAAGTACCTCACCGACGCCTGTGTTGGGCAGCTCACGATCACGGTGCCGGCAGGCCGCGAACCAGCTGCCAGATAGTCGATCAACCACTGGATCCGCGAGTGGGCTGGAGGTATCCGTACGACAAGGGATTCTCCTCGATCGCGAAAGAACTGATCCTGGCAACTTTCAAAGTCAAGCCCATAGACGGCCCTAGCCGATACCCGCCGTTTAGGACTCGCGTGGGTCATGAAGCTAACTGGGGAGCCGACAAAGCGCCATGCCGCCCACTTGCAAAGCGCTATGACTTCCGCCGTCGGCCCTCCGCCGAGCAAACGGGATATTGGGGATAATTCGAATTGGAGCGCATCCAGATCATCAGCTGAAAGCTCCTTCCGGCCAACGACCCATCCTCTAACAGTCGAATTGCCAAGCTTAACGGAGACATAACACCCAACACCTAAACGGTCCACAAAACGCTCAGGAATACTGTATGAAAAAACCTTAGACAAGCCCACCGAGTCGATCAGGACTTCAACCACCGCTGCCGAATGGGCGCGACTTTTCGTACGCGAAACCATCAGACTGGAATAGCGAAAATTGCTATAATCCGAGTGCTTGCTGCAACTCGGCCAACTTTGGTGTTTCCTCCCACGTGAACCCTTTGTCAGCTCTTCCGAAATGGCCGTATGCAGCGGTGCGCCTGTAAATCGGCCGCCTCAAGTCGAGTTCTTTGATAATTGCGAGAGGCCGCAAGTCAAAAATCTCTTCAACTGCCCTCGATATTGCCTCAGGATCGACCTTCTCAGTTCCGAAGGTTTCAACCATTATTGAAACTGGACGGGCGACGCCGATTGCGTAGGCTACCTGTATTTCACACTTGTCCGCAGCACCCGAAGCAACGATATGTTTGGCTACCCATCGAGCCGCGTAAGCCCCCGACCTGTCGACCTTAGAAGGATCCTTTCCCGAAAAGGCCCCTCCACCATGACGAGCCATACCTCCATAGGTGTCGACGATTATCTTGCGCCCTGTCAACCCAGTATCTGCATGAGGGCCGCCTAGCTCGAACCTGCCCGTTGGGTTTGCAAGGATTTCCATATGAGACGTGTCCAAGCTCTTTGGAATCATCGGCATGATAACTGACTCCGTGAGATCGGGAAGCAACAGGGTTCTTAGATCGATGCCAGGCTGATGCTGTGTTGACACCAGCACTGTCTTCAACGCCACAGGACGACCCTGATCATACTCAACAGTGACCTGAGTCTTACCATCCGGACGAAGATAAGGAAGGATACTGGCTCGCCTTACCTCTGACAGCCTCTGCGAAAGCCTATGCGCCAGCCAAATTGGCAAAGGCATGAGATCTTCAGTCTCATTACATG
>DAHVOF010000244.1 GCA_027318945.1 Actinomycetota bacterium
GCCGACCGAAGCCAAGTCATCCACCAGCTCCCAAGAGCCAGACCCGATGGTCGTGGTGGCGTGACAGAAGAGTTCGCCGGTAACCCCTATCGAACGGATTGGTCAGAAGCCCCGTCCGTGAGGGCGGGGAGGTTCACAACCGGTGCCAGCAGCTCTCCCATGACTGAATTGTAGGGATTTGCTTTATCGCGCTGTCAGTAGGGTTTGGCAAGTAAATATTCAAACCAATCAGCCAAAAGTGAGGGGTGGATCGTTTCGCGAGTACTCCTCAGCGCTGCACGAGTCCACCACCGGTAACCCACTATGCTTCTTTCCTCCATTGGGGTAAAGGCGAGCGGAATCGGGAGAAAAGTCTTCACTCTGGCCACGAAGTACGTCTCGTGTTGGCGATAATCCCGTCCTTCGAATGTGAACGAAAATGTTCTTGAAAATGGAGTGTGACAGAAATCTGAGATTGTGGTGCCCGTTTCTTCGTAAACCTCGCGACGAATGGACTCCACTGGAGTCTCGTCCTTCTCCATTCCTCCACCTACCGTAAACCACCAGTGCGGCGAATTATTACGAGTGGAGTCCCTTCCTTCAAGCAGGAGAAGGCGTAATCTTTGGTCAATTAGCATTGCTCGCACGGCGAGACGCGGATTCGTGATCATGGCGCGAAGACATTTTATTTATGACGCGAGATTATTGACCCACTCAACCAGCCTTATTTTTGCAAGAAACCTTTACGTGGATATTCAGAGATGTCTCAGATGAACGTGCAAAACTGAGCGTTGAAGATTTCGAACTGGGAACTATCATGCCTAAACTAACCGTACAAAATCGTGACAGTGCTTTAGCAAAATCGACGGCAATTTCAAAACGCTTTTGGTACGGGGCGCTTCTCTCGATCATCGGTCTCGCTGGGTTCGTCGCTAAGGTCAATCCTGGCAAGCCGATTAGTGCGACGACCTCGAAGTCGAGCGCAACGACGCCAGGAAGCACGACACTCAGCGGCGGTTACGACATCGTTTCACCAACGCTGTCAGCCCCTCCTAATTCTTCGACTTCCCCTCAACAATCGGCTGGTCAGAATCCAGTTCAGCGTCAATCTTCGGGACCCGCCGTTTCAGCCACCGGTGCGTCATGAGTGGCGCCGGGCGCCACACCATACATGCTTTGGGTACAGAATGTTCGCTGTTGGGATATGGTGTCAGTCCTTCCGCTAAAGCGACGGAGATCTTTACCACCCTTATTCAACGCATGGACGCTGCCGCATCCAGGTTTCGGAGCGATTCAGAGATTCAGCGGGTTTTCGATGGAAAACCGCGTAGCGGGGAGGTGATATCTCCGCTTCTATTTGAAGCGCTCGAAGCCGCGTTGTTCGGCGCAGAAATCACCCAGGGCTACTTGGACCCTACCGTCGCCTGTTCCTTGGTTGCGATGGGTTACGAGAAAGATTTTCTGAGAGTACCCGCAAAGGTATCAGGCACTGCAAGGGACGTGAAAGTTGCGTTTCCAGCTGGTTTTCGGAATATCCGGTTGAATCATTCCGATCATTCGGTCTCGATCTCGGCTGGGGTAAATCTGGACTTAGGATCGACGGGAAAGGCATTTCTTGCAGACAAGATTCGTGAGACTATCGAATCTGAGATCTCGGAGACCGTGCTCGTGAACCTCGGAGGTGACATTTCCGCCTCAGCTGTAGCTGACCGAGCCGCGTGGCCCATAAAGATCACCGATGATGCAAGCCTAGATGCTTCTAGCAAGGGAATAATAATTCCGATCTTTGGCGGAGGAATCGCTACCTCCTCAGTTACTTGGCGGGCGTGGCAAATATCGCCTGAAAAGACTTATCACCATATCGTGGATCCGCATACGGGAATCAGCGCTAATTCTCCGTTTGCATCCGTTACAGTTCTTGCTGGCTCGGCGCTGCACGCGAACATTGCTTCAACTGGCACAATTGCCATGGGCGAGAAGGGAGAAGAGTGGCTTGTCTCGACGGGCCTACCTGCTCTTGCTAGGATGCGCGACGCGAGTATCAAATATTTCGGGCCGTGGGACCGGACAATCGTCGAGGAAGCGCCGGCATGATTTCGGCGGCTGTCTCTATCAGCCCTCTATGGTACATCTCGCGCTCCGCTGGATACGTTGGGCTCGTCCTCCTCGGTCTGATTGGCATCCTGGGAATCGTCACCGCAGGCAACCTTAGAAATGCCAGGGGAACGAAGTTCTTCGCTCCGGAGCTGCACAGGTCCTTGTCACTTCTTGCCATTGTTGTGCTTGGCATCCACGTTGGGGCAGCCGTAGCGGATAAGTATTCCTTCATCGGGGTCAAGGATATTGTCATCCCATTCGGCTCGGCGTATCGGCCGCTCTGGGTCGGGCTGGGTGCCGTCGCGGTGGATCTCGGCGTAGCCGTGATCGTTACCTCCTTGATCAGGATTAAATTGGGATACCGAGGTTGGAAGATGGTGCACTGGGTGAGCTATCCCATCTTCGCTCTTTCGATTCTTCATGGTTTAGGTTCAGGTACCGATACATCCCTTTGGTTTTCAAAGCTCCTGTACCTGGTCGTAGTGGGATCACTTGTACTGGCTATCATCGCGAGGCTCATTGCACGCCAAGATAGAATTTCGCCCAAAAGAATTGTTTTGCTGGTTACAAGTTTCGCCGTTCCGCTCGCAATCTTGATATGGGCTATCTCCGGACCATTTCAATTAAATTGGCCAGCTAGGGCGCAGGGCGGGATAAAGCAAGCGGCACTTACCTCAGCCAGCATTACGAAAACAGCGACTGGGAGTACCGTCCAAAGTACCCATACCGCGCTCGCCCCTCTAGGATTAAATTCTAACTACGTCTCCAACTGGTCAGGAAAAGTTGATCAATCACCAGCTAACGGTCAAGGGGAGATCGCTCTGCGTCTGATGGGCAGCCTGTCGAGTTCACCGAACTATTTATTATCGGTCGTCCTCATCGGGGTTCCCCTGGGCGGAGGAGTTTCGATGACCTCCAGCCTCGTAGAGATCGCAGCGAACGATGACGCTGTGGTGTACAAAGGTAGCGTCATCGCCCTCAACGGGACGACCTTTGTCGCCCAGGTCGCTGACGCGACAGGAAAGTCTACGACCTTTTCGGCCAGCATCAATCTAGGCACCAATGGTTCATCCTTTACAGCGACTATCGCCGGATCTGCAGCTCCGTCCTTTTCAAACGGTGCCGGAGGATATTATCAGCAACAGTCTGAATCGAGAGACCAGTGATGAACAAATCTGGGCAATCGTTCCCGCGATTAGCCTACGGAGGTCACGTAGCGAGTTCCGGCCGCATTGCTTTGATGCCATCCGAAACCATCCCGCTCGAAGAACACCAGTCCATATTCGGAAGCCCCGAGCCATATTTTTACAAGTACCACCACCTTGTTAGGCAGCTGTCCGAAAGCGACATTCTAGGTCGTGGCGGAGGTGCCTTTCCTCTATCGCGAAAAATTGCGTCGTACGAACCATTCGGGAAAAATCTAATCGTGGTGGCAAATGGCTCCGAAGGCGAGTTCCTGTCCCGCAAGGACGAGGCCCTGCTAAGGCGTCTTCCACATTTAGTGCTCGACGGACTTTCGATACTTGCGACGGCCCTAGACGCCACGAAAGCGTATCTACACATAGATTTTTCAAAGGAGGAACTCAGGCACATAGTGCAAGCAGCAATTATCGCGCGGAGGAAAATTGACCCATTAACCATTGATGTCTCTACAACGATGTCCGGAGTTGGCTACGTCGCAGGTAATGAGTCTGCCGTTATCTCGGCGATCAATCGCCAGGGCGGCCGCCCGATCTATCTTCCCGACAGGCCTATTGTTCGTGGGGTAAAAAAGCGGCCAACTATGATAGTCAACGTTGAAACTTTGGCACAGTTGGCGTTGATGGCAAGATTCGGATCCGAATGGTTTTCTTCCGTAGGCGAGGAAGGCGATACCGGAACCCGTTTAATGACAGTGTCGCTCCCGAGTGGATCAAGTACCGTGATAGAGATAGTGGTTGGCACAAAGTTTTCTGAGATAGTTCGAGCCTTTGGAGTATCTCGCGAACAGATCAGTTGCGGCTTGGTTGGTGGATATTATGGTCAGCTCGTTGATGCGGAAAAGCTATGGCTGCTACGGGCTAGCCAACCACATCTCAAAGCGGCCGGTCTTTCTTTCGGCGCTGGCGTACTTGCTTTGGCGGACGGATGCCCCATTTCCCTGACCGCAAAGATTATCGGCTATCTTTCCGGCGAATCGGCAGGCCAGTGCGGTCCCTGCTATCTTGGTCTTCCTGAATTATTCAAGGTCTGGCAAGGCGTGGCTGAGGGACGGATCTCTTCTGGTTCGTATTTGAGAATCGAGGAGCTATGTGAGGAAATTGCCGGACGAGGTGGATGTGCTATGCCTGATGGCGCGGTTATGTTATCGCGCATGTCTTTGAGCAGATTTAATTCTGAAATACTTTCCCATCAAGGTGGTAGGTGTAGCTACGCACCAGGGAATGAGTACCTGGTTCCTTCAGGAGCAGTGACGGCCACACGGTGAGGACATGAAGATCTTCATAAACGCGATTGCGTGCAACGCCCATGGCATCTGTGCCGAGCTCCTTCCTGAACTTATTGAACTCGATGAGTGGGGCTTTCCGATCATCAAATCCAGTGATATCCCGCCTGTACTTCTGGATCATGCGCGGCGCGCCCAGCGGCTGTGCCCAACCTTGGCAATAATATTGAAGCACGTCTAATGCAATAGTTTTGTCAGAAACGCTCACGTCGGAAGTTAGGTTTAACGTTCGAGCGGAGGAATGATGGCAAACGACGAGGCGTTGGGGCGAGCAGATATCAAATCCAACGATGATACTGCTTTTCAGCTGGGGCCAGTGATAATTTCGATAGGGATAGCAATCTCTGCGGTGTTGCCCGTGTTTCTGACCGGTGCGCTCGCAGTGCAGATCCGGCAGCAGCTTGACTTCACTCCGTCATTGCTCGGCGCAGCCGTTGCAACATTCTTTTTCTTTGCAGCAGCGGGTTCATTCATCTCTGGCCACCTATCCCATAGGGTTGACGGGTACGTGGTAATAAAGTCCTGCATGATCCTTTCGTCCTTAGTGCTCTTCACCATAGCGGCCGTCCGCGTCGACTATGCTTCTCTGGTGGCGCTCCTAGCTGCCGCCGGAGCAGTCAATGGTGCGCTCCAGCCACATGTAAATCTCTTCGTCTCTCGAGCGATTCCGCCGAGACGCCAGGGGTTTGCTTTTGGTGTTAAGCAGGCAGCAGTTCCTCTTGCGACGTTTTTGGCCGGGCTTGCAGTGCCTACTGTTGCACTTACTATCGGCTGGAGGTTCGCCTATCTCGCAACCGCTCCACTTGGAGTGATTTTCTTTTTTCTGACTCCTAAGTCGGTGTTGCCAACTCGTGACGAGCTGGCAAATCAGATTTCATCGTCCCGTCCTGCTCCTATTCCGATGGCCATGCTTGGCATTGGAATGGGTCTAGGAACCGGAGCAGCCAACTCCTTCGGAGCGTTTATCGTATCATTTGCGGTGCACGCTGGCTGGAAGCCGGGTTTTGCGGGTCTACTGATAGTCGTTGGCTCTGCAATCGGTGTGACGGCTCGGATTGGACACGGCTTGGCGGCTGATAGGCGCCACGGAAAACACTTCCTCGTGGCGGCTGGCTCGGTGGCAATTGGCGGAGCAGGCTACCTCCTGCTCGCAACCGCCTACTCCTGGATTATCCTTCCTGCTACCGTTATCTGTTACGGGGCCGGGTGGGGATGGAACGGACTTTTCATTTTCGGATTGGTTAGGAATTTTCCGCGCCATGCAGGATATGCAACAGGCACTGTCCAATCCGGAGCATATGTAGGATCAGTTTTGGGACCGCTCGCATTCGGCTTTGTTGTAGACAACGCAGGATACCCCGTTGCCTGGGCTATTGCAGCTTTTTCGGCCTTCCTTGCGGCGATAGCCGTTTGGTTTGCTAGGCGCTTGGTGATGGCCAGCCAACCAGGCGCGGTCGGTTAGAACCCGGTTAGCACAATTCCAATCGCACCAAGTCTGCCGGATGTATCTCAGGCGGCGGGACCATAAGTTAATGTTGCGAGTTCCAACGTCCGTTTCTGTCTTGACGAAACGATGCTGGACCAAATTGAGTTCAAGTTGATGAGTATAACAAGGGGTGTCTAGAGGTGCGGGCTGGAAGTAATGGAGCGTAGAACGGATGGGAAGTTTCGCCTCGGACCAGTGCTTCTAGGAATATCGATCACGACCGTATCGACAATCCCGGTTTTTATGACTGGAGCTCTCGGCGTACAGATTCGGCATGATCTTCACTTGGATGCTTCGCAACTAGGGGGTGCCGTTGCGATCTTCTTTGCTACTGCTTCGGTGAGTTCAATTTTTTCCGGAAGATTTGCGCAAAAGTCGGGATTCGAGATCATTCTTAAGCTTTGCGTCCTAGCTTCAGTTGTATC
>DAHVOF010000248.1 GCA_027318945.1 Actinomycetota bacterium
CCTGGTGACACGCTTGCGGTAGTTGTCGAAGTCTGCCGCCGTCTGCTGGAGAGTCCTAAGATAGTCATCACGTTCGGCGGTGAGCTTCTCGATCAAGTCGTCGCCCGCGATCCCCTCATCCGCGGCCTCCTCGGCTAGCAGTCCGTCCTCCCCTGGCTGATCCAAAGAAGAAAGGTCATCGGGTATCTCGAAACCCTCCTCGGGCACTTCGGAGTTGTCATTTTCAAATTCACTCATCTTTTCCTTACCCCGCTGCGTCTGAGGCAGGCCCGTGCGGGCCCCCTCAGATACCCAATACTTCTAATTCTTGTCCTCGTCAACGATCTCGGCATCGACGATCTCCTCGTCGGAGGATGATGGACTGGATTCTCCTTCACCGGTTTGCTGGGCAGCACCCGCACTCTTCGATGCCTCTTCGTAAAGCTTCTGAGTGAAGGACTGGCTTGCGGTCATTAGACCCTCGGTCGCATTCTTGATGGACTCGATGTCGCTGCCCTCGAGCGCTTTCTTCAACGTCGCGAGAGCACTCTCGACCGACTCCTTCTCCGGCCCGGAGATCTTCTCGCCTTGATCCTTAAGCAGCTTCTCCGTCTGATAAACCAGAGTGTCGGCATTATTGCGCGTCTCCGCCTCTTCCTTTCGCCTCTTGTCATCTTCCGCGTGAGCTTCAGCATCCTTGACCATCCGCTCGATATCATCCTTGGATAGCGTGGACTGGCCTGTAATAGTGATCGACTGCTCCTGATTGGTGGCACGGTCCTTGGCTGACACGTGCACTATTCCGTTTGCATCGATGTCAAAGGTGACTTCGATCTGTGGAATACCCCTGGGAGCCGGCGGCAATCCAACAAGCTGGAACTTCCCAAGCGTTTTGTTATACATTGCCATCTCGCGCTCACCCTGGAGAACATGGATTTCAACTGAGGGTTGGTTGTCATCCGCAGTTGTAAAGACTTCCGAGCGGCGCGTCGGAATGGTGGTGTTCTTTTCAATTAGCTTGGTCATCACACCACCTTTGGTTTCGATCCCAAGACTTAGTGGTGTCACGTCAAGTAGCAAGACATCTTTGACCTCGCCTTTAAGGACTCCGGCCTGCACTGCCGCGCCCACCGCGACGACCTCATCCGGGTTTACGCCCTTGTGCGGCTCTTTGCCCGTAAGTGACTGCACCAAGTCCTGTATCGCGGGCATGCGCGTCGAGCCACCGACAAGAATGACGTGATCGATCTGGTCCTTGCTCAAGCCAGCGTCTTTGATGGCCTGCTCGAAAGGACCACGGCAAGCTTCCGTGAGATCGCCGGTCAGCTCCTGGAACTTTGCCCGAGTGAGCTTGAAGTCTAGGTGCTTCGGCCCCTCCGACGTCGCAGTGATGAACGGCAAATTGATGTTGGTCTCCTGTACCGAAGAGAGTTCAATCTTTGCTTTTTCCGCAGCCTCCTTGAGGCGCTGGAGGGCCATCTTATCGGCCGAAAGATCAACGCCCTCGGTATCTTTGAATGACTTCACAAGCCAATCGATAACCCTTTGATCCCAGTCATCTCCACCGAGGTGAGTGTTTCCGGAGGTCGATTTGACTTCGAACACACCTTCACCGATCTCCAGGATTGAGACATCGAACGTTCCTCCGCCCAGGTCGAAGACAAGCACTGTCTGCTCCTGGCCTTCCTTGTCCAACCCGTATGCCAGGGCTGCGGCGGTGGGCTCGTTGATGATCCTGAGGACCTCCAAGCCCGCTATTTGGCCCGCTTCCTTCGTTGCCGTTCTCTGGGCATCATCAAAATATGCCGGAACCGTTATCACCGCCTGGCTCACAGTGTCGCCCAGGTAGCTCTCTGCATCCCGCTTCAGCTTTGAAAGAATTCTTGCTGAGATTTCTTGAGGAGTATACGCCTTCCCGTCAATGTCGAGAGTCCAGTTGGTGCCCATATGTCGCTTAACTGAACGAATCGTCCGATCCGGATTGGTGATGGCTTGCCGCTTCGCCACCTCACCAACCAACACTTCGCCATTCTTAGCGAAACCAACCACCGACGGTGTAGTGCGACCACCTTCCGCATTGGGAATCACAACAGGTTCGCCTGCCTCGAGTACACTCACAACCGAGTTGGTGGTTCCTAAGTCTATGCCTACGGCCTTTGGCACTTTGAGGCCTCCTTATAAAAGCGAAAAAATTACATTACCCATTATATCTAAGTTGAGTGACTCTATATCAACTTTTCTATAATTCCGATAATTAAATTACTAAAGCCCCAGTAGTGAATGTAGGACCAGATTTGCCTCCTCGGTCCAATTTTCTGCCTAGTCCACGGCTATTAGCGCTCTTGCATACCCTATTTGCGGACTAAAGAACGCTAGAAACTCAAAAATCTCAATTGGGCTCAAGCATGACACGTGTTCATTAGAATGTCACACGCGAGCTGAAATCCAAGCTGAGCAATTATCAGAGCTAGGATCTTCCGCGTGAGATTCGCGAAAAGGCACAGCAGTGCGCTTTCGTAGCTCTTTACGCAAGTTGATAGATCGAACTTCTAGAAACGGGAGCTTTCCTGCGAGCATGGCACGATTGATACTTCTCCGTCACGGTCAAAGTACTTGGAACTTCGAGGAGCGATTTACTGGATGGATCGACGTTGATCTTACGGACAAGGGAGTCGAGGAGGCGTATGAAGCGGGAAGGCGCCTTTTAGAAGCAAAAATTCCTATCGATGTCGTACACACGTCGGTACTGCTGCGGGCAATAAGAACTGTCGACGCCACCCTCCACGCCTATGGCGCATCGTGGGTACCTGTATACAAACACTGGAGGCTCAACGAGAGACACTACGGTGCCCTGCAGGGCTTCAATCGCGCGGAAATGGCTGCTATACACGGCGCAGACCAAGTACGGATTTGGCGACGCAGCTATGACGTACGTCCGCCGTTGCTGGAATGGGGCGATGAGAGGCATCCGAGGTTTGACCAGAGATATCGCAGTCTTGCTCCCGATCTTCTTCCGCTAGGTGAATGCCTTAAAGACGTTTTAGAACGAATGTTGCCGTATTTTTTCGACTCGATAGTGCCCGATCTGATGGATGGTAAGAATGTCCTCGTGTCAGCGCACGGCAATTCACTCAGAGCAATGATAAAACACCTCGAAAACATCGGTGATGAGGAGATTCTCGATCTGGAGCTGCCGAATGGCGTGCCGATAATCTACGAATTCGACGACAGCTTCAAGGCTATCAGGACCCTCCAGCTGGACTAATTCTCCGACCTCTGTGAATTATGACAAAGGGCGCGACCAGTGAGGTGACTACCACCGCCAAAATGGCCTGCAGTTCGAAATTTGCAGATATCCTCGGAGAGACGAGAACCAGGCCTATTCCGGCAACCTCCGCCCTGGGCACCATGGAAAACCAGTAGAGGACCCGATCTTCGACACGGTGTCCAATTGCCAGGGCATTGGCCCCCTTTGCCAATATCAATGCAGCGGCAAGAACTATGACCCCACCCGCTTCAGCCAATGACACTCCGCGCTCCACATTTGCAAGCAGCCCGATAGACACAAGGAATAGGGGCCCGAGCATCATGCAGACCTTACGCAAACCGGCACGCTCAGTGCCAGTGAGCACCGTTCCAGAAAAAACACCTGCCACAAAGCCGCCCATTGCGAGCGTGATGCCAAATCCCAACCACAGCATGACCGCCGTTAGAAGTAGCGCAGACACAAAGGCATACCGTCCGACCGTGCCAAACCCGCGCCCTGCGTTTGCCATTTTGCTTCTGAGAATGTAGCTAGGGACTACTACTAACAGGCTGGCTACCAGCGAAATCAATCCATGGGATGAGTTGGTCATCATTGCCGCCAGGCACGCAATCACAACCAAGCCCATCATGTCATCAAAAATTCCGGCGATCACCGCAACTTTTGCTTCTAGATGCCTGATGGGCCCCAGGGAACGGAAACTGTAAAGCGAAACCGAAACCGAGGTAGAGACGGTAGCCAAGCCTATCAACAGCGACTGCCCAATCCCATGACCAATTACAAGACCCGCGAGGAATACCGCAACCATCGATGCCGCCACTCCGGCGCCGGCGGACCAAATCGGCATTGCCAATTTCAATTCTGGACTGGCTGCATCGAAATCCGTCCCAACATCGAAAAAGATTGCAAAGAGGCCGATATTGGACAAAGTTTCGACACCAAATGCCCTGGTCCCGAGAGCGAACACTCCCGAACCTACAATGATGCCAACGACGATCTGGAGCACTACGGATGGCACTACCCGTATGAAACGGGCCAGAACCAGGGCAACGATCGTCGTACCGAGAAACTCTGTCAACTGGAGCACAGATCCCGTATTCATGTTGCTACCTAAAAATAGTCTTTTCCCCACCAAGATTAATCGTCGCGATAATGACTGGAAGCACCTGGCAAAGGCTGCTGCGCCTCCAATCCCGAGCAACTCCGTTGCACCTCAAAAAAGAGCCGGGAGCATGAATCTTTGGCTCAGCCGTGACGAATTAATGTTATCTTTTGTAAATGGTTAAAAATGAAGCTCGAGATTCAAAGTCCAGCGCCCTTCGGTCCAGCTGGCTGTTCAGTGATTGCAACCGTAAGGAACTAGCACTGTTAGAGTCGGCCTGCGACGAAGTGATAGTCCACCCTGGCTCGATTCTCTGCGAAGAAGGAAAGGTCGGCAAAGAGTTCTGCCTAATTGTCACCGGCAGGGCGAAAGTCACCAAGAATAATCATGAGGTTGCGATCCTCGGGCCAGGGGACGGATTCGGAGAACTCTCGCTTCTCGACCACCTGCCCAGGTCCGCTACCGTTACCGCCGAAACTGAGATGGATCTTCTTGTCCTTCCTGCGAGAGAATTCACCTCTGTCCTCGAAGAGATTCCCTCGATGGCGGTTCGTCTGCTCGAGGCGATGTCCAAGAGACTGAGGGACGCGGACGACAAGGCCTTCAACTAGAACGCTCCGAAGCCGCCAGCTTGCTGGCCGAAAGCCTGGATCACTGACTCACTGAGTCAGTTTTGTATTGTCATTAGCTTTCGGCTCCTGTCCGTTCAATGGTTAGCGAACGTTCCAAAATCTGAGACACGTCCAGCACCTTCATGTCCTCGGAGGCCGTCCCTTCCGATTGGCGCTGCTTGACTCCATCGTCGAGCATTATCATGCAATATGGACAGGCGGTCGAAACCATATCCGCTCCAGTCGTTATAGCTTGATCGGTCCTTTCCATATTGATTCGCTTTCCAATGTTCTCTTCCAACCACATCCGCGAACCACCAGCGCCGCAGCAGAATCCCATTGACCGATGCTTGTGCATTTCGACCGTCCTGACACCCGGTACCGAATTCAGTACAGATCTTGGCTCGTCGTACACAGAGTTGTGCCTGCCAAGGTAACAGGGGTCGTGGTAGGTGACAGTCGCGTTAACGGGAGCAACGGGAGAAAGCGCCTTATCTGAAACTAGCTTTTCCAACACCTGGGAATGATGGACGACCTCATAGTTTCCGCCAAGAGCGGGGTACTCGTTTGCCAAGGAGTTCACGCAGTGGGGACATGAGGCTATGACCTTTTTGACGTTGGCGGTGTTTAATGTCTCAATGTTGGCAGCGGCCTGCATCTGGTAGAGATACTCATTACCCAGCCTTCTCGCTGGATCCCCGGTGCAAGACTCCTTTGGACCTAGCACCGCGAATTTCACACCACCCGAGTGGAGCACCCGGGCAATGCTCTGCGTGGTCTTTGCCGCCCGCTCGTCAAGTGCCCCCGCGCAGCCTACCCAGAAGAGGTACTCCACATCCTCCGGGATCTGACCGGTTATCACAGAAATCTCGAAATCCAGCGCCTTGGTCCAATCAAGCCTCTTTGATGGTCCGAGACCCCAAGGATCTCCTTGGTTCTCGACATTGCGCAGCATCAGGTTTGCTTCAGTCGGAAATTCGGAGTCCATCAGCACCTTGTAGCGTCTCATGTCGACTATGGCGTCGATGTGCTCAATATCCACAGGGCATGCTTCCACACAAGCACCACAGGTCGTGCAGGACCAAAGAACGTCACTTTCTATGACATCCGGAACGAGCGGCACCCCCGAAGACTTCGTCGCTGTCGGTCCGATCAATGACGGTGCAGACTTGAACAGGTGATCGCGCAGCCCCATGATAACCAGCTTGGGTGAAAGTGGCTTGCCCGTGTTCCACGCCGGGCACTGCTCCTGGCAACGACCACACTCTGTACAAGTGGCAAGGTCGAGATTTTGTTTCCAAGTTAGATGCTCGATCTTACCTACTCCGAAGACATCGTCCTCGCTGAGCTGTTCTGGATCCATATTGGGGGTGTTCCCAAGGGCACCAAGCGCCTTGGGACGACGCGAAAAAATCACATTAAGGGGCGCCGCCATGATGTGGAGGTGTTTGGAATACGTGACGAAAACCAGAAATGCCATTATTACAGCGATGTTCAACTCCAGAAAGATGAACTCTATCGCTTTATTAGCGGAAGTTCCGAAACCACTGATCCATGAGGCCAGCGCGTGCGAAGCAAAAGCGGCATCACCGTAGGGAAAATGTCCAAGATTTACCTGCGCTGCCCTATAAACGAGGAGCGTAACGACCACCATCGTGATTCCAAAGAGGGTGATCCAAGCCGCGCCGAGATGCGACCCGTAAAACCTTGATTCCCTCTGTCGCCGCGATGGAGCGTTCTTCACCCTCAGAACCGCGAAAACTATTAGCGATGCCAGGATAAGAACGGAAAAAAGGTCCTCCAAAAATCCCAGCCAGGAATCATGCCCTATAAGCGGGATTGCAAAGTTCGAACTGAATAAGGACCCAAATGCCTCAATGATGGTTGCGAGAAGAATGATGAAGCCCCAGAATGTCAGGGCATGGGCAATTCCGGGGACTGTTTTCTTGAGAAGCTTCCGCTGCCCGATGACCTCCGAAAGCTCCGCCCAAACGCGACCCCCGATATTTTCCGTCCTCCCAGGAGCCGGCTTACCCGATGTGATAAGGCTGAATAGAAAGAAGATCCTTCTTCCTGCAAACGCTGCAGCCACCACAAAAATGACCACGCCTATCAGCAACCTCAACTGAATCCTCCTAGCAAATCGAACGCGGCGGCACATATCTACCGATAATTCGAGTCACTCGCCGCTGCAAAATCAGTTAGCTTACACTACCGAAAAATTCTGCAAGTATCACAATTCACCAGTGATCACGGAAACACTTTAAAGCAAAGCGGCTG
>DAHVOF010000255.1 GCA_027318945.1 Actinomycetota bacterium
TCTTGGATTCGAGCCTTTCGCGCTCCAGCATGTTCTTGAAGTCCATGTTGCCGCCGACATTCAACTGGTAGGTGCGATCGAGAACAAGTCCGCGGTCTTCGAAGAGTCGGGCTAGAACGCGATGCACTATTGTTGCGCCAACTTGGCTTTTGATATCGTCGCCAACAATCGGGACACCCGCTTCGGTGAACTTTCTAGCCCACTCAGGATCCGATGCGATAAAAACAGGTATTGCGTTCACAAACGCCACCTTGGCATCTATCGCCGCTTGTGCGTAGAACTTTTGGGCCTCGTCCGAGCCAACGGGCAGGTAGCTGACGAGGACGTCAATCCCCGCGGCCTTAAGTGCCTCAGTGACGTTGACGGGACTTTCCGGGGATTCCTCGATCGTCTGCCGGTAATATTTTCCGAGGCCGTCAAGCGTAGGCCCTCGGAGAACGGTCACCCCCAGGTGGTCAACGTTCGCAAACTTGATGGTGTTATTTTGACCGGAGAAGATTGCCTTGCTGAGATCGGTTCCGACCTTTTCGGCATCCACGTCGAATGCCTGGGCTATCTCGATGTCCCGAACGTGGTAGTCACCCAAGACCACGTGCATCAATCCTGGAACGGATTCGCTTGGATCAGCATTTTTGTAGTACTCGATTCCCTGGACGAGCGAGCTGGCACAGTTGCCCACGCCGGCGATAGCTACCCTTATCTTGCCCACCTAAATACCACCTTCCTTAGTTCTTGATATTGTCCTGGATCTCCCGAGCAACCAGTAATTCTGTGTTTGGGTCGGGATTTGAGGACTCCTCTTTTCTAATGAGCTCCTCTATCCATGCCAGGTCGGATGAGTCGGCCGACCTAAAGTGCTCTAGGACAAGCTCTACATACGGTTCCAAAATGAACCGCTTTTTCTCGAAGTTCCTGCGAGATGACCTGACTTTTTCGAGGATCATGTCGCGACGATCTTTAAGCATTTTCAGCCGCTTTTCCGGATCCATGTGGCTTGCGAATGCGAGTCGTATGGCGAAACTTTTTTCGTCGACATCCCCGTCGTCATTCATTATCTCGTCAAATAGTGCGGAGCCGATCTCGGTTATTCCGTACACTTTCTTATTTCTCGATCCCCGTAGTGCTTCCACGTTGGTGCGAAATGCGGCACGCTCGCCTCCAAGCGAGCCTGTCATAGGGATTTTTGGAATAGAAGGGTTTGCTTCAACGGCCTTAACGGCTCCCTTGGCCTCAAGACGGGCAAGTGCTGGATAGAGCGAACCCCATGAAACGTGCATAATGAGGCCGAGAGACTCTGTCATCCGCTTCTTCAATTCATAGCCGTGCATGTCTTGCTCTTTGAGCAATCCAAGAACTACGAGTTCGAGCGAGTTTGTTCCAGTTGCCATGTAAAGACACTCTGTGCTGTGTAGGCCGATAGTTCAGCTGCGATCGCCTATAAGTATATCTCACTTTCCGTTATATCGGCTTGATATATCGAAATAACAAATGCGTAAGACGTAAAATTTTTGCAATCGGTCGATTTTGATCACCTAGGACCAGAGATTCAAGGTACGGTGTACCCTGTGAGCGAAGTTTTCCAGAGGTCTGGGCCGAATGGCCGGTTGGCCGGCATTGAGTACCTTTTGGCCAAGAAAGACCTGCTTCGCCGCTATAAAGCGGGCCAGGTCGCAAAGAATGACGTTTGTGACGCTCATCCTGATCTGATCAGAGCAGCGAAGGCAATCGGTGCTCCTTCAGGTCAAGTGTGCGAGATTTGCGAAATTGGAGACATCGTCCACGTCTCTTATGCATTCGGCCCCAAGTTGCCACCACATGGCCGCTGCATCGCGGGTTCTGACGAGCTGGACAGGTTGCGCGAGACCGTCACGGAGTTCACGTGCTATGTGGTGGAGGTATGTCCCCAGTGTCACTGGAACCACCTCGTTCGACAGTTTTAGGTTTGAGATCGAATTCCCCAATGACGATTGTAATCCTCGACGCATAATAAGTAGACTTGAAGTCGACGCCTGCAGCCTGTGTGCGCGGGACGTCGGGGAGGCTTTATATGGAGACCAATAAAAAGTCTGTGCCGCTCATACGCGCTCATAAAGCCAGTGGGGCAAACCCGCCAATTGCGATGGTGACGGCTTACGATGCTCCAGGTGCCCGAATGGCGGATGCTGCTGGTGTTGACATAATTCTTGTCGGAGATTCACTGGCAATGGTCGTTCTTGGCTACGATGATACGCTTTCGGTGACTATCGATGACATGGCCTATCACACTCGAGCTGTTTCCCGTACTAATCCCAAGGCTCTTGTTGTAACCGATATGCCCTGGCTTTCATACCATATTGGAGTCCGCGATGCAGTCAAGAATGCCGCGAAGCTTATCAGGGCCGGTGCGGAAGCCGTCAAGCTTGAGGGTGGAGCAAACAGGATCAAGGTTGTGAAGGCTTTGGTAGATGCGGAGATCCCAGTTATGGGCCATCTTGGTTTAACGCCGCAGTCGATACATGCATTTGGAGGATTTTCGGTTCAAGCGAAGACGAAGGAAGCGGCTAAGGTGCTGCTGGATGATGCCGTGCAGTTGGAGCAGTCTGGAGTGTTTTCCATAGTGTTCGAGGCCGTGCCGCAAGCTGTCGCGGCCAAAGCTACCGAGATCCTGAGGGTGCCGACTATCGGGATAGGAGCAGGGCCGGACTGCGATGGGCAGGTCCTTGTTTTTCACGATCTTCTCGGCCTTACCTTTGGCCACAAGCCGAAGTTCGTGAGGCGCTACGGATCCTTAGGGGAGATGGGGATCAAAGCTTTGGAAGGATATGTTCACGATGTCAAGATGAAGAGCTTTCCTGCTCCCGAAGAGGGGTACCAGGCCGGTCAAGGCGAATTGGACGACTTTAGCTATGGGCGAAACTAGTCTGCGTACCTCAAGATTGCGCGACAATAACAACATCGACTAAACCAAGAGTCTTCTAAAGCGACTAACGTATCATCGGACAAATGTATGCGCGCCTTAATTCGCATATCAGAGATAAATCCAACCTGCTCTGGACGTGCCAGAGCCCCGGGTGAGGGTCCATAGGGAGGAAAATGCCGTATGAAACGGCCATACGAAGTCGTATTAATAATTGACTCTGCTCTTGACGAAGATGCCATTAAATCAACCCTTGACAAGGCGACTGACCTTGTCAAGAACCAAGGGGGTTTGGTAGGCCGGGTTGAAAAATGGGGTCGCAAGCGATTTGCATATGAACTCAAGAACAGATGGGAAGGCT
>DAHVOF010000262.1 GCA_027318945.1 Actinomycetota bacterium
TCGATGAATTTCAGATATGCGTCGAAGCTCAGCGTCTGATGATCGATAAAATGAGGCTTGGCATAGGGGGAAATCACCATCGCCGGAACACGCAGCCCATATCCGTTTTCGTCTACGACAGGGGGAACTACATGGTCGTAAAATCCGCCCCAATCATCCCAAACCAAAAAGATGGCGCAGTCTTTCCAGTTCGGACCTTGCATCACAGCGTTGATTAGACTTGTCACCCAACTTTGGCCTACGGTCAGACGCGCAGGTGGATGTTCGCTTACCAATCCCGAAGGAGCGATCCAGGATACGGATGGCAATGTACCCTCACGAGCCTGAGTGTAGAAATTCTCCATTGGCTGGATACTGGAAAGCTCGCCGTCATTCTTGACCGTGTCGAAAGAGGGTAAAGGATTCCATATTCCCGGAGTAATAGAAGGGGGATTCCACATTCCCGTAGTTCTTTTGGTCCGCTTGACGGGAGGACAGGGTATGCCAGCATCGTTTTTGCAACCGAGTTTAGTACTCCGAATTACGTAGTAGCCCCAACTTACATGATGCGAGTGCAACAGATAGGTAACATCCGTCCACGCGTAAATTGCCTGCGTACCTGGTGCATTCCGTAGGCCATCTAACTGCCTTGCACGTTTGCTATGTAAGTCAAGGGGCTTTCCCGGCTCATCCAGATCATTTATACAACTCATCGGATCATCGTGCTTGGTGCAGTGCGCCGACCAAGCAGAAATTTCGTAGAGATGAGCGGGCAAGCTCCAGGATGCATCGGGTTCAAACATGTGGTCCTGCAGCACGAAGGTGTGCGCATACTCCCAGTAATTTGGGATATCGCGACCGTCATGATATCCCATCACATCTTGCTTGGTCGAGTTAGCGCATGCCGGATCATTAACGTTCTTGCATCCCCTGCGGCCCTTTGTAGCCTGAATAATAAAGCCGTCCATCCTGCCATTGTCAATGTCCTTCAGGCTGGCGGCTGCGTTATGAGGGCCACCCCCATTTGTGTCATTCGTATCGTGATACGGACCCATGCATTGTCCTATCCTCGGATCGGGATTGCAGACGGTGAAGGCTCCATCCTTCGTCGGCAATCCATCCACTCCAGGAAAAGTTCCGAAGTAACTATCGAACGATCGGTTTTCCTGCATGATGATGATCACATGTTTGATTTTGTGAATTCCTTGAGAAGATGGCGATTGGCTCTGTGCCAGAACACTCCCCGGAAGGATCAACAACGATGACACGAAAGCTAGCAGCCACACTCTCCCCGTAGGGGCATGAACGCCGCACAACCTCCACGAGATACGTTGAATCTTTGCTACAAACATAAGCTCCAGACTCCTCATCAAGAAATGCCGGCGATCCACGCCCCTGTCCGCAAAATCCGGCGAGATACGGAATTTTGCAAGAGGCTCTTTGAATATTATCTTTCCGCTCCCAACTGGCATCACCGGAGAGAACAACGACGCCGCACCTGCGCTGCATCGGCGCATGGATCGTCGGTGCGCTCTCGTCGATCAGTTCGTCGCAGGCCATCCGGCACTGCGCGACCAGATCCACCATGGGTAGTAGTCCCTGCCCGTTCTCGACCAGAAACCTGGTCAGCTCTTGTTCGTTGAGTTTCCCTTGCTTGCCGATGGTGCGCTAAGCTCTTTTCACGGCGGTTCTCCTTGTAAAAGGTTGTCAACTCGATTCTTGCAGAATCGGGCAGAACCGCCGCTCAACGATCTGCACAGGATGCGCTTCGTTGAGCACTCAACGAGTATCCAGCACCTTCAACCAGATACTGCCACCGTCCAAGAGCCTGTTCACGATCTTCCAACCAGAAGTGCGAGGAATGCGAGGCGGACGAACTTTAATACAAGCTGCCGCCTCTAATCCTCTGCAAACACAGCAGCTTACCGGTGTCTCCCCCCCCCGGCCCGTAGTAACCTCCCGCTAGAGGAACGGCGCAGCTTCGAGGGTCTAGGGGCCTACTCTCGGGCAGGGCGCTGCCGGTCTGCGATCCAGATCTTCTCTTCGACTCCGGCAAGGAACGCGACCTATGAATCCAGGACACGTACATTGCTGTCATCGCCGGTCTCATGCCGCAGCTCCTCGAGACGCTGGACAAGGTGACTTTGGATGGCGGTATAGCGTGGATCGCCGTAGAGGTTCTTCAGCTCTGCGGGGTCTTCCTGCAAGTCATACAGCTCAAACTCCTGCGGTTCTATGTAGTAGTTGATAAACTTATATCTCTCTGTGCGCACGCCCCGGTGCGGCTGAACGTATTCGGCTCGTGGATATTCGAAGTATTCATAGAGCCAGTCTTTGCGCCAGTCCGCATGGTTGCCCTGGGCCAGCTTGACGACACTGCGACCTTGCAGATGAGCAGGGACAGGAACACCGGCAAGCTCCAGCAGCGTGGGCGCCACGTCCAGATTCAGCACCATCTCCTCTACCTTTCCGCCCGGCTGGAACGCCTTTGGGTACCGGATCATCATGGGAGTGTGAATTGACGGCTCGTGCATGAAGCGCTTGTCGAACGCCTGCCACTCACCCAGGAAGTATCCGTGATCGGAGGTCAAGACGATGATGGTGTTGTCCAACTCGCCGGATCTCTCCAGCCACTCCAGGACGCGGCCGATGTTGTCGTCGACTCCGGCAAAGCCGGCGTTGTAGTCCTTGACCAGCTCTTCCAGGCAGCGGACGCCGTCGACCGTCTGCATGGTGCCGATCTTGTTCTTGGCTTCAATAAAAGCCTTCGGCTTGCCAGGAAATCGGGTGGTGTAATCCCAAAACGTAGCCGGGGTGGGTATGGGTACACCGTTGTAAAGGTCCAGATACTTCTTGGCTCGGAAGAAGGGGGCGTGCGGGGATTGATGCCACAGAAGCAGGCAGAAGGGTTCCTCGCGCTTCTGGTCCAGCCAGGCAAGCGCGCGATCGGTGGCCAGGTCATCGGCATAAAGCCCGGGGTAGTTCTTGGTCTCACCGCGCTCTCCCGCGATGCGCTCATGGAAGACGGGGTTGTAATAGTTGGTTGCCGGGGCGTTGAACGCAAAGTAGTAGTCCCAATGCCGCTCCTTGAAGCCGTTGGGCCCATGGGCTTTGCCGCACATCGCAGTCTGATATCCGGCGTCATGCAGCAGGTCCGTGAACAAAGGAATATTCGCTGGAAGAGCTTCGAGCGCATCGTTGTCCAAAGCGCCCGTAGAGTGCGAGTAGAGCCCGGTCAAGACCACAGCCCTCGATGGGGCGCACAAGGCGTTGGTGCAAAATGAGTTGTTGAAGACGACGCCTTCCCGGCCAATGCGGTTCATGTTCGGTGTCTTGAGCAGGGTGTTTCCGGCCAGACCAAGAGCGTCCCAGCGCTGCGCTTCGGTATAAAAGAAGACGATGTTCGGCTTTTTGGTGGCGGAAGGCTGGCTGGAAGGAGCGAACAAGGCCGTGGATAACGGAGAGATCGGAGCGAACGATGCGCTGGTGAGAGCCAATCCGGCTTGCAGAAACTCTCTCCGCGAAGCCCCGGTGTTTTTGTCAAGCTTGCCCATTTCCCTATCCTCTTTGAAAATCAGTTGACCAAGTTGGCAGTATCGCAAGGAAAACTCACTCCATTTTCACTGATATGGAGTGACCTAGTCAATGGCAACTCTTTTTCCGATTACGTATCGCTCACGATCTATGTGGGAGCCTTGTGTAGGTAATCCCGGCGAGTGTTGGCGATGCGAACATGGATGCGCCCGATCGAGACCGCTTCATCCATTACCGACGATTTCATGCACGGCTGATCCGATCGAAAGCGAAAGTGTAGGCGTCGGGTAATAAGGCGGGAAGCCCCGTTGGTCTTTATCGAACGGTGCAATCCCTGTGGTGTTGACGTACCAATGGAGAAGTTGTTGCTG
>DAHVOF010000263.1 GCA_027318945.1 Actinomycetota bacterium
GTAGCGATCTGCTGCGAGCTGTACAAGTATCTGGCCTGCCGTGATCACTATCAGATTCGGAAAGTCGAATCCCAGAGCTACTGCTTTTTTTTGCCACGCAGCGGTGGAAAGATAGCTGTCATTGGTCAGAAGGACGAAGCCGTACCCTCGGCTCCTTAACTCGGTCAAGATCTCGAAGGCACCGGGAATCGGTTCCCCGTCCACGGCGAGGCACCCATCGATGTCAAAAACGAAGTTCCGTATTCTCGAAGGAATTTCTGGTTCAGCCACGTCAGTCCTTTCAGGTCCTCATAAATGCATTAATCGCGTTTATCGGGCAATTTCACAAGGAAACGACGTCTGCAAGACCTAGCTCGGTCCAACGGCTCTTGACCTGCTCGACCATCTGGGGATCGAGTTCGATAAGGCTTGGCTTCTCTTTCCACTCCCACGGAAGGGTCGCATTCAGGACCATCTTCGAAGTAATGTCCCTGGAATTTATCGGCAGAGACGGATCAAGCGCGGTTGACCGACCTCGCTTGATGATCTCGCACCGATCAGCCTGGGAACGGGTAGCTATCGCCCACCACACCCGAGGCAGGTCATCCGCGGGAATGTCGCCATCAACCAAAATCACATATTTCACGCCGTAGTGACCTGTGCTCGAGCCAAGTACAGCCATTCCAACCTGTTCGGCATGCCCGGGATACTTCTGGTCCACCGATACCACGACAACGAACCTTCCAGTGGCCTCAGGAAGAAAGTACACGGACTTGATGCCGTCGATCCTCATGTCCTCGAGTTCTCCCCAAAGGGTGCCGGCGCGGTTCAATGCCTGAATATAGTGAATATCCGTGGTCGGTCGGCCCACCGTGCTGATCGGGAAAACAGCGTTGTCTCGGAATGACAACCTCTTGACGTCCAGCCAAACCTTCGGGCTCGGAGTCCCCGAATAATATCCGGTGTACTCGCCGAAGGGGCCTTCCATTTTTGGATCGTCAATCACCAAATCGCCCTCGATGACTACTTCGGCATTGGCAGGAATGGGCAACCCAGTGTACTTTCCTTCGGTGAGAACCATCGGCTCTTCCCTAAGCGCGCCAACCATGTCATATTCACATATTCCCCGCCCGAAAAGCGTGCTTGCCGTGAGGAACAGCAGCGGGTCTGAACCGAATACGAATGCAGCTGGAATCCGCGATAGGCCCATTTTTCGTGCAGACTGGATGTGCAGATCGGCATCCTTGCCCTTAAGGGGCTGGAGGGCCAGCGTCTTGCCATCGAGCACCTGGCTCCGGTACGTGCCGACATTGACCCAGCCGCTGGCTGGATCCTGGGTGACTACACATATTGCGGTCCCCACGAACCGCCCGCCATCCTTGGGGTAAAGCTGGGGAACCGGGATGTGCTTGAGCACATCGGCCTCGGCGCCCTCGAAAGTGTTCTCGTAAACCTCGGCCTGATCGCTTGGGATGTAAGTCGGGTTGACCGGGTGGTGTGTGCGAGTGGCCCACAAACGTGCAAGCTCGCATAGGGACGATCCCTCTTCAGCATCCAGAGCTACGGCCATTCTCTTCGCACTGGTGTACATGCTGCTAAGAACGGACATGTCGTAGTCGCCGACCCTTTCAAAAAGTAGCGCCGGCCCGCTGCGCTCCTCGGAAAGCTTAGCTACATGCCCCAGCTCAAGGTTATAATCCACCTTGGCTTGAACGCGAGCCAAATCTCCGGCCTTCTCCAACGCCGAAACATACCATCTGATATCCTTGCCTGACATTTCCCCTCCTACTGCCTTTGCCACCTGGCATTGCGCCATGTGTGCGCCCCCCTGGCGCAATAACACTGCCTTGCCTGCTAAACCACTGCTCTCGATTGCCCGACTGATCGAAAAAACCCCGGGAAATCACCTGATCACCCTTGACGCAATAATCCTTCAAACCTGCATTGAATGACTACCCCAATAAGCGATGTGATACTCGTTACACTATTCTCAATTCATAATACGTATGACGTAGTATGTCTAGCGACCCTGTTAATGTATAGCCTCTTTGAAAAGATTGCAACCCAATTTTCAAAACTTTTTTTGGAAAATTCGAATGCCCGATTCAACTGGATTTTCTCCAATGATTCAGCTGTTGTTCCGCCTCGGAACCTCAAAATTCCAACGGGCTACAGGATTCCGCCGATCCGCTGGGGTGGATTCGAAGCCGGCTTTCAAATAAGATCGCAATTAGTTCGACGACAACTCATAATATGTCCTATGATTAGGAGACGTGATGACGGTCGTAAACAACATACTTGGAATGGTAAAGCGCGGAGAGCTCCCGCTTGGTTCAACGTTGCCCAACGAAGCCTACCTTTGCAACCGATTTCAGGCTTCACGCACCCGCGTTAGGGAAGCGGTGAAGTACCTACAAGGGAAAGGATTCCTGAGAGTCGAGCATGGACGCGGAACTTGGGTCGAGCCGCTCGAGCGCTGGGACATTCTTGACGCTGACCTGTGGCTCACTGCAATGAAGATCGGAGACAAGGATGTCCTGGTCTCGAACCTAGTAGAAGTACGGCGCATATTGGAAATCCGCACCGCCGAGCTTGCAGCGGAGAATCGCACACCGGAACAGCTTATGGCGTTTGAAGAGGACCTAGTCGTAATGGAAGACGCCTTGAACGCGCAAGACACCGTCGCCTACAACATGTCGGCCCGCAGCTTCCACGATCATCTCGCAACTGCGAGCGGCAATATGCTCCTACTGCGTATGTCCCGTGCTCTGGCCCAGGCTTCGGACCTGACCAAACAGTTCGGCGACGACTCAAGGGACGTATTCCAACACTCCTTCAAGGAACATCAGGCGATATTTTCCGCGGTAAAGAACAAGAATCCAGAGGAAGCGTCCCAAGCGATAAAGCGGCACTTGAAGGACTTCGAAGAAAGCGTCCGGATACTGAACGACGAAAAATGAATAGGACTCCGCTACTGCCTGTCCGATCGAACCTTCCGCGAAAATCGAGAGTTCTACGCATCAAAGTAACTAACTTCTGCGTCTTCAACAAAGTGGCTTAATAGCTACGCGTTGGATCCGGATTCCGTCGCGCGCTACTTTCCTCAGCACTGACGCGCTTCAACGCTTCAAGGAAAATGGTGCCACCAGACTACAGGCCTATGGACGCCTTTACTGTCTCTGGATCAACAAGCCCAATCATAAGGGCGTCGAATCGCTCCCCCTTTAGATTGACCCGAACACCTCTATGATGCTGATGATGAATGACTGCGAAGGTCGTCTCATTCGTGGAAACAAAAGTGCCCATCGCAAAGACGCCGGGAAGTCGGCTGCCAGGCAGCTTGAGCCCGTGCAAAGCATGAATTATGTCATCTACCACCTCCACATCAACTACCGAAGTGATGGGGACCGTAATATCTCCATGAACCCCTTCAGCCTTTTCGACGGTACTTAGCTTAAGGACGAGGTTGCCGTCTTCGCGTACGAGCTCAGCCATAAGCGCCTCTTTCCTGAACCTGATCGAGAAATCTGACTTCATCCTATCTCACGCAAAATAAAGCCTGGTAAAGGTCGGCCTTTACGGACGACCAAAATGCAGTCACCACCCGCGTCGATCTACATGTCCGCCCTAAAACAACTCTGAGCAGTGTCAGCGGGCGCAAACCCAGAAAACAGATGCATCATTCGCGCCCCGGGATGCATACCAGCAGCTCTGTGGCAACATTAACCCACATCGGCAAGACTGCGGTGATAGTGTGCAATCGGCTCGCGCCATGGCTGCGCGGCCTATTGGAAAATTCGCTTCCGGAGAGACCAACTGCTCCCGATCAAATGTCTCGGCGCCGAGATTTTGAGTTCCATCTTTTGAATCGACCAGGTCCTCGATCCCCGTGCGGCAATGTCCATTCGATCCACCTGGGCTTGGACAATTGCCGTGCCGGAATCATTTGCGCCATCGACTTGATGGCGAATAAAGACCATAAGATTAAAACTTTTGCAGCGCGAGGACGTTCGCCTGCAAACATCAAGCTTTGTTCGGATGCTCCGACATGCGGCACAATCCAGCAAAAAGCGGCCAGCCTGCACCGGCACACGCAAAATGTCGACCGACGATTCCCGCTCGGCTCTATGAGCTGGGCTGTGACATCAGACACGCAGCCTGCAGTCATCCATTCGAACATATAATCGTGGGGTGCCTGCTATCTTTACCGGGATCGTCGCTTTCGGGATAGTCCTGACTGCCGCAGTGGCGGCACGGCTTGTCTATCATTCCCTAAAGGTTACTGCTGACCACCGAAACGTGACCGGTCCCACAACTGGTGCAACTGAGTTCAGAGCTGCTACGCCAGTGACGGTCGTTCCGAGGAGAAATCTCCCATTAGTTGTGGCCGTACTGATCGCAAGCGCGGCTTATTCATGGCTTGCATCGGGAACTACACCGTTCACCCTTTGGGCCGAAATTGCTTGCGGTGTAGCTTCCGTGATTGTAGGCCACTTGGCCATTCTAAAGATTGTTCGCATGCCCAAGGCCCGCGACCGCCACAGAACGGTTGCCAGCCGCGCGCTGCCCGGGGAGCTACTGGAACCATGGATATTGGCAGTCTCCCTTTTTATTGTTTGGGAGCTCTCCACTTATTTTGCCGGATTCGACGGTCACCGCAACGAGTTTCCCACGCTTAGTGTCATTGCCAACTTCATTTCAGTCTGGAGGCCCGGCAAGGCAGTCCTTTTCGGGCTCTGGCTCACACTTGGCTGGGCGATCTTCAAGCCATGATCCGCGCCTCTTGCTTCGGAATCTGGTCGGTGACGGCATTGCTGCTGGCTTCCTGCGAGGCGCTCTCGATTCGAAGCCGCCGCAGGATTCCAGGAGCTGTAAGAATGCTCGAGATCCTTTCGTCGGGCCGCGGCAGAGCATCTCTGCTTTTCTTGGGATGGATGTGGATCGGCTGGCACCTCTTCGCACGCTAGCGTTCGCCCGATGATTCCGGTAGCACGGGGCCCGGCCGCGACTTTTCATCTGCTTGAACCCCTTTGATTACCGAGCCCCGTTGCCGCTGAAAAAGAGCGCTTCAGCAACGATTCACCAATAACATTCCTGTTCACACATATTCTTTCAAAATCTTATCAATATAGTCATGAATTAACAATATGCTTTTCCATAACCAATTGCACTATCCCTACACGATTGGAGTCTCGATGACCTTGATTGATCGTGCATCACGTCCTTTTAGCGAGTCATCGAAAGGGCGCGACCCACTGGTGAATGAATCGGCCACTAGCGGACCGCAATGGCGCGTGGTAGCCATTGGCACGGCATTGGCCGTAGCTTTAGTATTCGGCGCAGTCAGAGCGGCGGGTGCTCAAATGGGTGTCCTGGGAATAGTCGGACTCCTGCTCGGGGTGGTCCTATACAGGGCGAGGTTCGGTTTTACTAGCGCCTGGCGCCAGCTTGTGGCAGTGGGACAAGGGAGGGCGATCCGAGCTCAAATGGTAATGCTCGCTGCCGGCTCGATTTTGTTCGCACTGGTTCTTAGCCAGCACTGGGGACTCTTTGGCGTAACCCCGAAGCCGTACGTTTTCCCGTTAGGCATGAGTCTGGTCGTAGGATCTTTCCTCTTCGGACTCGGCATGCAGCTTGCTGGTTCATGCGCCTCCGGCACACTGTATGTCGCCGGCAGTGGACAAGGTGTAACGATAGCTACACTCTTCGGCTTCGTAGCGGGCTCGGTTCTCGGTTCCTGGAACTTCCCGTTCTGGACCAAGCAAACCCCTGCAGGGCCTGCAGTCTCATTGGCTCAAAGCAGGCTCGGTTACGGCGGAGCGCTCCTTGTCCAGCTTGCCGCCTTCGCGTTGATAGCCGGAATCACAATTTTGATTCAGCGCCGTCGTACTCCGCCTCCAATTGAGGAAGGGCTCAAAGCGTCGGGTTGGCTCCGCCTGGTGCGAGGAACGTGGCCGCTTATTGCAGGTGCCATCGGCCTGGCTATCCTGAACGCGGTTACCCTGGCGATCAGCGGCCAGCCGTGGGGAATCACGTTCGCATTCGCACTATGGGGGGCAAAGGCTCTTCAAGGAATTGGATACAATATCGGAAACTGGCCGTACTGGCATGCCGGACCCAACGCGTCAGCCCTGCATCATTCCCTGTTTGCCAACGTCACGAGCACCATGGACCTTGCCATAATCCTCGGTGCTTTGATCGCTGCAGGAGTGGCAGGCTCGTTCACCAGATGGCGACTGCCAAAGCCCAAGGTGGCGGTAGGCGCCGTCTTAGGCGGAGCACTAATGGGATACGGAGCACGAATCGCATTCGGCTGCAATATAGGTTCTTACTTCTCAGGAATAGTGTCTTTCAGCCTCCATGGGTGGGTATGGGCCGTTATGGCGCTCATCGGAACATGGGTAGGAATCAAGTTCCGCCCATTGTTTGGGCTCTCGAATCCCAAGCCTACCGATTCCGTCTGCTGATCCTGCAGGTGCGATCGCACAACGCCAACCAGCCCGTCCCTCCCATGCGAGGGGCGGGCTTTGCGACGATAGAAAACTCGACACCCGTTGCATCTCTTGGTTGATCGGTCCCGCACCTTGGCAAGGTTTCAATTGAACTCTCAATTCGTGGCTATAGCCGAGCGGCAACGCCGCGTGATCGTGAAGGCCAGCTGATTTTCGATCATAAGCTGCACGATAGCTGCGAACCTGAGAGAATGGTGAGAGTCCAAATGGACTCCAATTCTGAATTTGGTTATATTACGTTCCGCAATGGCTTCGCGATCGAAGAGTTCATGGGCGCATGCCCCGAAGCACGCTGCGCGCAAGAAGCGCAGTCGGTTCAAAACGCCTGTCTCCGCGGCCATTCTGATTGTCGTCCTCCTGATCATAGCCCTCACAGCCATGCACGGCGGGAACAAGACCGGGGCAAAGGCCTCGGGTTCGAACGGCTCGGCTACAGAAAACTCCGCAGGTCAGAATGGCTCGTCGGGCGGTTCGGCAACAGCGGCTGGGGCGTCCTTCAACGTCAAGAGTTGGATTGCTTCCCTGGAGGCCAAGGTTAAAGGACAGAAAGGCAATCTGCAGCCAGGTTCGCAGCCTTCGGCTCTTCCGGGGCCCATTTTGATAGCAGACGAGGAAAACTCAAGGCTCCTGCTCGTGGATCCCAAGGGGAGAATCCTCTGGCAGTTTCCATCTTCCGGCAACTTATCACCAGGCCAGACATTCCTCAACCCCGATGATGCCTTTTTCGGACCGACAGGCAACGAGATAATGGCAACCCAGGAGTCGCAGTTCGCCATAACGGAGATATCGATTAAAACTGGACATATTCTTTACCGGTACGGCCATCCCGGCGTTGCTGGCTCTGCGCCTGGGTATCTGGACAATCCAGACGATGCGATGCTCCTGCCCAATGGGAACATCATCACCGCAGACATCAAGAACTGCAGGATCCTTTACCTCTCTCCATCCCAGCCTTCACCCGTTCACATATATGGTGAAACCACGACCGCATGCTACCATCAGCCCCCACAGCGATTCGGCAGCCCTAACGGAGTGTTTCCGATGTCTAACGGAAACTGGCTTGTCACGGAGATCAACGGGGACTGGGTCGACGAGATGACTCCATCCGGACAGATACTCTTCTCGGCGCATCCGCCAGGAATCACCTATCCGTCTGATAGCAACGAGGTCTCTCCGGGGGTGTTTCTAACAGCGGCGTATACAAGTCCCGGCGTAATCGAGGAGTTCAATCAGAACGGAAGCCTTCTGTGGAGGTTCGATCCGACCGGATCGCAGACGCTCAATCATCCCTCGATCGCTATTCCCCTGCCCAACGGCAATATTTTAGCAACCGACGATCGCAACAACAGGGTGATCGTAATCGACAAGACGACCGGCAAGATCATTTGGCAGTACGGCTACACCGGAGTGTCTGGCAGCAAGCCAGGCTATCTGGCCGAGCCCGACGGTGTGGATCTTGCGCCTCCGTATTCGCTGCTGATGACTAACGCATCGACCATGGGAATCCCACCGTTCCAACCAGCCGGTTAACGGACCCGGCTGTCCAAAAGAACCACAATTATTTTTGCGCGAGCCGCCCTTTTGACCCCGTCTAAATCAAATCTGCCCAAATAAGGCTTTAGAGAGTTATACGATTATTGCCATTATCTATTGCGCTCGCTGAACACCAATTGTGCTGGGACTGGTACCAAGCACAAGACATATATCCGTTTCACCCGTCACGTCGCCAAATCCCATAGAGACTTCTGCATGGGAGCTGCACTTATCTGGATTCCGAGCCCTGTTCTTCATGACACGGCATGCAAGCCATAGGCAGGCAATTCAAATAGTCAATGGATGGCAGGTCAATCTGTTGGAACAGGTATCCCGCCCTTGATCTGGCGGCCAGCGCGCACGTCTTGCGAATAGGCTTCGATCCCCTCAAGGATCATCTTTGCGACATTCACATAGGCATCGGCAGGCTCGCTATCGATGCTCGTCTCAGCATACCCGCTAGCAGCGGTGACCATCCTGATCCGGCCATCAAGCCACGGACCTCCGCCAAACCCTCCAAGAACCGGAATTGATACGGCCTCCGCAACGGCAGAACCTACGATAGGACCGGAGTTGGTGAAGTTCAGCAGCGATGCCCCGGCCGCTTCGAGACGCCGGGCCTCCTCGACAAATTCCGCTGTCATCTCCTTGGGAATATGCGAGCCGACAGAGGGCGTTGCGCTGTAGGTTACGCCGTACTTGAGGGCCGTCTGAGGAGTGATACCGAACTGGGCAATTACTGGAATTCCCGCTTGAACGACGGCTGCGACGGCCTCTGGAAAGTCCGCTGCGCCATCAAGCTTGACCATATCGGCCCCAGCTTCCTTCACTAGCCGTATCGCGGCTTTGACCGCGCTGGCAGTCCCCTCTTGAAGGGGACCAAATGGGAAATCGCAGCTGACGAGCGCCTTTTTCACGCCGCGACGCACAGCCTGGGCGACGACGATGAGCTGGTCCATGGTTATCTCCAGCGGGTTAGGCTGGCCCCACAGATTGACTCCCACAGTGTCGCCCACGGATACGAGATCGACTCCAACCCTGTCCACGATCCTTGCCACCTGGTAATCCCACGCGACAACGCCAACAATCTTTTCGCCCCTCCGCTTCATCTGTTGGAGCGCAGGAATAGTTACTTTAGCGTCCATCAACCCACCCTTTCGATATCTTTTCTCGCCGCCCATTGTTGTACAGAATCAATTGACAAGTACCTGTTCTCGCTCCCGCGCAATGCCTGTTGGAAAACAGCCACTCTGACCCGGTCTAGACCTGCGGCTGACAGATCGAAGAAGCCCACGAAACCGACGAAGCGCCCGCCAAAGAAAAACATCGATGTCTAAGCGCGTAGTGCCGAAAGAATCGCTTCGAGGTCATACTCGTCATTTGATACGACTAATACTCCCGCGTATGGACGCAGGGCGGAAACGGTCATCCTGGAAGCCGCTCCACCGAAAATGATCCCGGCCGTCATTATCCCTCTTATGGCACAGGCGGAACCTATGGCCGCGGCAGCTTTTGTGCCCGCATCTGAAGTTGCCACCATGATCACTGCATCAACACCGAGAAGCACGTCGTTCAGCAAAGCCGGAGTTCCGACGAGTTCTCGCAACGTGAAGTTGAAAGGCCCCCCCTCCAAACCATCCGCGTTCCAAGACGGCTCCGCTGCATAGAAACTGGCTGCATGCCAGGACAACTCAGCAACCCGGCGCACCGTTGATTCGGCTCCAGCATCCAGGGCCACGACTCTGACGGCTCGAGAAGAAACAAGCGGATAGCTCAATCGAAACTTGGATTCCGCCGCCGTGTGCGCTCTTGCGGAGCTGGTAGGAAGCACCATAGCCCCCCCGGTTAGACTGTCACCTGGCGAACGCCCGGCTGCACCTGAAGCTTGTCCCCGATCGCGTCTATGAAGGAAGCGTCCTTCGGCAGAACAACCGACGCAGAACGCACCCTGTGATGGACAGGATCGACTCCAGGAGGAGTGGTGCCCTGCTCCCTGAGCGCGATCGCGGCTCTTCGAAGCTTTGCACGAGCCTTGATGATGCCGACATCGGTGGTCACCAGCCTCTCCTTTGTCCTGTCGACAATAGGACCCATGCTCTCTTGCAGCGAAGCATCCTGAATTGCGATACCTCGCACTCCAGAAAAGCTCTCACCACGCTTCTGGGCATCGCGATCTATCAGGTAGTCGTTGCTCTTGTTGTTCACTGGTATGTAGGTTCCTGGAATATTAAGGCTGTGGACCCCGTAACCGTCCTTCATTGCCTGTACCTCTTGAGGAGTAAGTTCGCGGACGGGTTGGTAATCAAACGTGTATACCCAACAGTTCTCGTCGTCTATGGGGATCCAGAAGTGGCCGTGCATCGGGTGGTCACCCCGTGGCGGAACCATGGTAAAGCTAGGCATGATCCAGGGCGTGATCCTCCAGTAATAATGGCCTTCCTCCGCATTGCGCCTAGCGCCTATGTAAAGGCCCCCATCTGCCTCCGCCACCTCGAAATGAGGCTTGAAATCACCCAGATTGTACCTGTTGCCCTCGGTGTCTTTGAACAGCGGATCGTCTTTCAGGCCGGTCGAATGGAGCCAAGAAACGTGGCTGGAATCGATACCACCTTCAAGAGCCTGCAGCCAGTTGGCCTCCTCAAGCCTCTTCGAAGTAAAGGTCTGCGAAGACGGAACCAGGCAGAACTCGAATTCAGGAAGCGGAGGCGTCTTTCCGGGATCTCCCATGTAGGTCCACAGAATGTCTCCGATCTTCACCAGAGGGTAAGACCTGAGCCTTACGCTCGCGCAGAAGCTGCTTTTCTCCGGCTCCGAAGGAACTTCTACGCACTGCCCAGTGACATCGTACTTCCAGCCGTGGTACGCACACCGCAACCCATTCTGCTCATTGCGGCCGAACCAAAGGGATACTCCTCGGTGGGCACAAAACTCGTCAATGAGACCATAGCGGCCCTCGGAATCGCGAAACGCGATGAGCCGCTCCGAAAGAATTTTCACCCGTACCGGAGGGCAATCGTTCTCGGGCAGTTCTTCCGTGAGCAACGCTGGAAGCCAGTACTCTCGGAACATGTCGCCCATCATGGTGCCCGGCCCAGTTTGGGTGAGAAGGTTATTAATCTCTTCGCGCAACATCGACAACAATTCCTTTCACCAGCTGATCAACTAAATCAGACATGGATCACGCAAACTCGGCAACTTATTCGCAAATCATTCTACCATTCTCTCCAAAATGGTAAAGGGTATTATGTGACTTATTTCAAAATCTACGCACATCTTTTGTAGAACAATCAACCATTCAAACGGTGCGCCTTCGAGCATTCGCTAGCGCCCTTGGGACTTCAAACGCGCATCCAGACGTGGGTAAACCCGGCGAACGTTTGCTTCGTAAACACGGTGCTTGTCAAGATCGGAAAGATCCACAGAATCAATGTATTTTTTGGTGTCGTCCCAGAATTGGCCGGTGGCCGGATCCTTAATATTCGGAACAGCTCCCAGCATCTCCGATGCAAAAAGAATGTTGTCGAGATCGACGACCTTGAGCAGTAGCTCTATTCCCACTTGGTTATACACGCATGTATCAAAAAAAACGTTGTACATGACGTGCTCGCCCAGAGGCGGACGCTTCAGTCTCTCCGCCAAACCCTGAAAGCGGCCCCAATGATAAGGCACTGCCCCCCCTCCGTGAGGGATCACGAAGCGCAGCGATGGGAATCGCTCGAACAGGTCCCCCTCAATGAACTGCATGAACGCGGTCGTGTCCGCGTTCAGATAGTGCGGACCTAAGGCATAATGGTTCGAATTGCAAGAACCTGAAACATGAACCATTGCAGGCACATCCAGGTCCACCATCGCTTCATAAAGCGGGTACCAATACTCGTCATAAAGCGGTTTCGAACTCCAGAAGCCGCCCGAAGGGTCAGGATTGACGTTGCATCCCACGAATCCGAGCTCCTCCACGCACCTTCGCAACTCCTCGACAGAGTCGCTCAGGAGCCCGCCGGGAGTTTGCGGGAGCTGGCAAACCCCCGCGAAATTCTCGGGAAACATCTCTACAACCCTGTAGATAAGATTGTTGCTTACCCGCGCCCACGTACGGGCAATCCCTGGGTCTTCAACGTGATGCGCCATCGCCGAGGCTTTCGGTGAGAAGATCATCAAATCCCCACCCCGCTCGCGCAAAACCCTCAACTGGTTATCTTCCACGCTCTTTCTTATGGCCTCGTCGCTTATTACTGGCTCTACGGGTTCAGGGAGAGAGGAGTCGGCGAGCCGCGCAAGCTGAGCACTGCGAAACTTGTCAAGCTCTGGAGGAGTCGTCGTATAGTGGCCGTGGCAGTCGATAATCATTTTTCCACCTGTCTTCCAATCTTTTCGAGGACGAACTGGGCTACACTCGCTCCGACGGCGGCTCGTCTAGATATACCAGGCCTTCCTTCAACAGCCTCTCACGCATATGGTGAAAGTCCAGGCCCAGCTCGCCTGCCTTGTACCTGGCGCGGGAGACCGCTTCCTTCTCCTCCCTAGCGGCGGATGCATTGAGAACTGTTTCCGCTTTGGCGCGCTGGACGACCACCACGCCATCGTCATCCGCTACGATCACATCACCCGGCTCGACATACTGGCCCGCGCAGACGACTGGGATGTTCACCGATCCCAAGGTCTCCTTCACTGTCCCATAGGCCGATATGCACTTTGACCAGACCGGAAAACCCATCTGCTCCAGCTCCGCGACATCTCTGCAACCGCCATCCACGACTAAGCCACGTACGCCGTGCGCCACTGCCGAGGTCGCCAAAAGCTCGCCGAAATATCCCGCATCCGACGAATCGGTTGGAGCTACCACTAGAATATCGCCCGGCTTGCACCATTCGACGGCAACGTGGATCATCCAATTGTCGGCCGGCGCAACGCTCACGGTGACGGCGCTTCCTGATATCCTCGTTCCCCTGTAGATCGGCCTGATTCTTGGGGCGAGCAGTCCGGTGCGATCCTGCGCCTCGTGTATTGTTGCGACTCCGAAAGACGAAAAGCCTTCGACGATTTTCGGGTCAGCTCTGCGAATGTTCTTCACCACGATCGGCATCTCACTCGCCCTCACTTTCAAGCCATGGCATGAGCGAGACATGAATGACATCGGGCTCACCGCCGCCAACCGCCTTTATAGCCCTGTCCACTTCCTTCAGACCGAAACGATGGGTGGTGAGCAGCTCCAGCGGGAACCTCTTGGATGCCAGCTGCGCGAGGGCAAGTTCACAGGCAAGGTAGCTGTGCCCTCTGGCGCTCTTTATCGTTATCGCCTTCTCGGTCATCTTCTTAAGCGGGAAATCAGGAAATGCAGCCTCCTCGCCTTGCACGACAAGCGTCCCGCCGCGCCTCTTCAAAGCGTCGATGCCAAGGAGCATGGGCGTGACCCCGGCGCCGGATGTGCAGTCTAGGACTACGTCCACGCCCAAACCGCGAGTAATCTCCATCACCCGAGCGAGCGCGTCCTCCTTCTGCACGTCGATGACATAATCGGCTCCAAGAATCTTGGCAAGTTCCAGCCTGGCCTTGTCCCTCGTCGTCCCCGTGACTATGACAAGAGACGCGCCAGCTTGTTTGCATGCAACCGCCTGGGACAGCCCCTGCTGACCCGGCCCCTGGATCAGCACGGTGGAATTGTATCCCACTCCGCCGTCTATAAGAGCCCATTGAATTCCATTCGACATCGGCGTCACTATCCCTGCAAGTTCGGCCGAAACCCCATCGGGAACCCTATGGATCACTGCATTCCACGGAAGGTACAGGTACTGTGCAAAGCCACCCCAGAGGTTGTATTGGTTCTCCGCCGAGGTATAGCCATACCTCCGCGCATCGGGATTCGTCCGCCAATCGGTAGCCTCGCAATGGCGATACTCTCCGAGATGGCACCAAATGCAGTTGAAGCATCCGACATAGTGCTCAACAAAGATCCGGTCGCCGTTTTTGACCCCTTTGCGGTCCATGAATTCTTGTGTCGCGTGGGTAACAATTCCTATGTTTTCGTGGCCCATAATTACAGGCTCATTTATGGTCGGTTTAGCATAAAGCTTTACATCGGTCCCACAAATTCCGGCTACCTCAACCTTCATGAGCGCACTGCCCTCAGGAACCTCGGGCAGGGAAAACTCCCTGAGCTCCGTGGTGCTCGGCCCGATCCTGACGGCAGCCAGTGCTTTCTCCTTCATCGCCAATCCTCGCTGTCTTTTCAAAGATATGATGGCATTATACTTATTCCGTTATCATGTTAGACGACCGTAAAGTTTGGTGAGGGGTTCCCTTTCGGTCGCAATCAATGACTCAATTCCGTCAATGAAGGGCAGGAATTCATGGCAAAAGTGCATCTAAGTGCTGTCTCGCGCACTCAGGGAAACAATGCGGCCGTAAAGGATGGCACAGTATCGCCTGATGCATTCGAGCTTGACTTCACCGAGGTGCCGGTTCTAGTGAACGCCTTTCGAAGGATGGTGCGGGAAGTCGAATTCGATGTCTGTGAAATGGCCATAACCACTTATATTTGTGCCCGTGCGCACAACAAGCCCTTTACCGCCATTCCGACATTTCTGGTCCGCGGTTTTCATCACGATACCATTGTCTACAACACCAAATCAGGAATCGAGAGCCCCAAGGATATTGAGGGTAGGCGTGTAGGCGTCAACCGCGGATATACCGTCACCACGGGCGTCTGGGCTCGAGGAATACTTGAGGAGGAGTTCGGAGTAGATCTCAAAAAGGTCACCTGGGTTCTCTCCGGGGACGAGCACGTCGCCGAGTACCAGGAGCCCTCCAACGTGATCCCCCTCGAACCGGGAAGGACACTAGAAGAGGCTCTAATCTCCGGAGATGTCGACGCGGTTGTCGGGACCGAGATCGACCATCCGGATATCGCCCATCTCATCCCAGACCCGAAGGAACGCGGCTACGGTGCGCTGAGGGAGCGGGGCATCTTCCCAATCAACCATCTCATAGTTGTAAAAGACGAACTTCTCATCGCGTATCCAAACCTCGCAGCAGATCTGTTCAACACATTCGCGCGTTCTAAGGCGCTTTACGTGGACAAGCTTCGTCAAGGAACCGTCGAAAACCTCACCGCGGCAGACAAGATGCACCTCAAGGTGATGGAGATCACCGGATCCGACCCATTGCCTTACGGCATTGGAAAAAATCGAGTCACCATCGAAAAGCTGATCGACTATGCCATGAGTCAGTCGATCATCGACAGGAGACCTTC
>DAHVOF010000033.1 GCA_027318945.1 Actinomycetota bacterium
TGCTAAGTACCGATTCGGTTAATTCGATTCCTAGCTCGCCTGGTCGACAATGATTTTGATAGCTGCTGATCAAATGGTTCACGAATGAGAAGTCCTCTAGCTGTTTGGCAGAGACGTTGATCCAAACAGTGAATCTTTCTCGTTCCGGTGCACACTTGCTCAGATGTGGAACCAATCGCAACGCGGTCTCAATAAGATATTCGCCAAGCGGAACGATAAGTCCGGATTCTTCTGCAACTGGAATAAATATTTCCGGAAGTATTGAGCCCTTATCCCTATGGAACCAGCGCGTGAGTGTCTCGAAGCCCATAAGGCTTTTGCTGGCGGCGCCAAATATGGGCTGGAAATGGACTGATATCTGGTCCAGCCTGAGGGCATCGCGCAAATCCGCTTCGGTATCCAATCGGGTAACCACCTTCTGTCGGATCGCGGTATCGAAAAGTCGTACCCTGTTTCGGCCTTGCTCCTTTGCGACGTAGAGGGCCACATCAGCATCTCTGAGCAAGGTATCCGCAGTCGACGTGGAATCTGAAATTGCTATGCCGATGCTCGCGGTAACTACGAGCAGCCGTTGGCTTACATTTATTGGCTTGGAAAACTCAGCTTGGATTTTATTCGCGAAATGCTGAGCCTCAGCCATGGAGTTGATGTGCAACGCGACGATGAATTCGTCCCCTCCAAGCCGAGCGACAGTCGAGTTGTTGCCAGTCATAGCTCTAAGAATGCGGGAGATCTGGACGAGCACACGGTCGCCTTCCGCGTGGCCGTGCGTATCGTTCACACGCTTGAACCGGTCGAGATCAATGAAGAGAACGGCCAGCTTTCGCAGGTCTGGAAGGTTTGTCAGCGAGTCGTGTATCCAAGAAAGCAGCGCAGTTCTGTTGGGAAGGTTTGTCAGCGAGTCGTGCGAGGCTTCATATAGAAGACGCTCTCTGGCCTGCTCGGATATTGAAAGGCGCTTTTCGTGTTCTTCCACCTTGAATCGGCTGTCGGTAATGTCGCGAAAATAGATTGCGATGCCATTGGGAAGCGGATGTGCCCTCATTTCAAGCCACATGCCATTTTCTTGCGACGCGAAGTCGAAACTTACATGCTTGCCTGACATGGCAAGCTGTAGCTGACTATCTATGTCTGTTTCGAAGGCTCTCGGGAACTGATCCCAGATTCCGGTGCCGACAACATCGGTCATGGAGATATTAAGCATGTTTTCGGCACGCTTGTTCATTGTGGAAATGCACCAGTTCCTGTCCACGACTAGGTAGCCGTCGGTCATCGATTCCACGAGCTCCCCTACTTCCAGGGTTCCTGGAAGTAGGGCCGTTATGTCAACCACCGAACCTTCGATCACGCCATCCTTTTCCCAGGTTGACTTAGTAGTCGTGGCACGCACAAAGTAGAGCTGTTGCGAACCATTTGTGCGCAACGCCTTGTAAGCGAATTCAACTTCAGGAATTCCCGCTTCAAGAAGGTCGAATTGGAGCAGAAATTTCAGGCGATCCTGCTCTACAACGGAGATCGACCAATCATCAACGGAGCTCAGACGGCCAATCTTGGTTACCTGTGAAAAGGACCTGTCGTGCTTGAACTCTCCGGTTCGGAAGTTCCAGGTCCAGAGCCCTATCTTGGCGTGCTCGTGAAGTTGTTTTGCAGATTCGTTGTCGTACGAGGCATTGTGCTCGTCGATCTCAGGCATGGATATCACGGCGAAACTTGCCAATATTTCTACGAGCGATCCAGCGTCATCGAAATGGGGGATCGTAGAAACTGAGATCCACGTAACTTCTCCCGTGCGATCCCTGATGCCAACCATACGGTTCGCTACGCGGGTCCCAGTTGACGCTGTCACTGCCACGGGGTCCTGGTCCGTCTGAAGAACATAACCGAAAGTATCGATGACTTGCCGATAGATGCCTGTTAGGGTAAGCCCGTGGTTGTCACCCGGCTGGACCTCAAGGACATTTCGTGCTGTGTAATTGCAATACGATATCTCGCCGGAGCTAAGAAATACGGCTAGCCCGCCGGGCATCTGCATAACGAGTTCAAGCAGCCTCTCGTCTTCACGCCTGCGGTTTGTCATCGTAAAAAAGTTCTCTTCAGCGGAAAAGCTGTGCCGCTACTTGACGAGAGCAGCCCTTCATATGCCACAAGCACTATCTTATTTGTTATTTTTGCTTGGTTCGATGGTCTTCATGCAAACTTGAGGAAGTGGAACATGTCGGTGTGTTGGGAGCCAGATCGGAGGCGGGAATCAGCACGCCCGACGTGGGTTCGTACCAACCGGTGTATGTGCTGAGGGCCATTTAAATGTCAAGGAAATTGTATCGGCGCCCAGATGCACTGAAATGATCGAACTAAATTGATCAATTCTCCAGTTGAGCGTCGCGAAGCACATTGTTGGAATGGCTTAGCTAAGCTTTGGCTTGCAGGTGAGATCAGACTAATCGGTTGAATCGCGCTTCGTGGCTGAAGAGAACATAGAGTGCGGCGGATTGCAAACTGGGGGATGCTGGATGGCTGGCTGGGAAGACGTGATTCCGGTGTCGGAACGGGAGATCTACGATAAGGCTGGATTCGGGAAAAGCGCTAGGTGGGACGGAAGGCCGGCTTTAGTAATCGTGGATGCCTTATGGTCATTCATTGGTCATAAGGCAGTGGACGTGCTTACTGCGATCGAGGAGTACCCCACAGCTTGTGGAAAGTCAGGGTGGGACGGCCTTGAAAAGATTGCCGTGGCGCTTGACAGTTTCAGAAGCGCATCACTGCCGGTGGTGCATGTGTGTGCAGATGGAAGCCTCCGTGATATTTACGGCGCAACGGCAAGGACTCGCGATCCAGTGTCTCTGGACGACCCAGAGGCCTTCGAGATACCGGGGATGATAGCGCCGCTTAGCGGAGAGCCAATAGTCAAGAAGACCAAGGCCAGCGGATTTTTCAGGACACCATTAGATATCTTGCTGCGAAGAGCCAACGTTGATACGGTGCTTCTCGCTGGTTGCACTACGTCAGGGTGCATTCGCGCTACTGCTGTAGATGCGCACTCGCTAGGGTTTGAAACTATCTTGCTCGAGGATGCGGTATGGGATAGGTCGTCATTTTCGCATGCGGTATCCCTCTTCGAGCTTTCGATGAAATACGCAAGCGTTGCGACGGTTGACGATGCCGTCGCTCAAATCAGCAAGCACCGCAAAATCTAGGTGTCAGAAATCTTATAGTTGAGGACCAGGTCCTTGGTACCTCTTTAGGGTCAGTGCATGAATGAGCCGCCATCCACTACAAGAGTCTGGCCTGTTATGAAATCACTGTCTGGCGATGCGAAGAATGCAACGGCTCCGACGAGGTCCGCCGGTCGTTCGGTTCTCTTGAGCGCTCTATCATTCGCCCCAGCGTTCCTGAATGCGACGGTGGAATCATCTGGATCCACTTCGCTTAGGGTATTGCCAGGAGCGACGCAGTTCACGTTGATATTAAACGGCCCCAGTTCCCGGGCTAGGGTTCTTGTGAAACCTAGAATCGCAGCCTTGCTGGTTACATAGTGGATACGACTAGCGGAACCTTTCAGGGCGGTTCCTGAGCTTATGTTGATGATCTTGCCGCTCATCTGCTGTTTCATCGTTGGAGTGACAGCCCGGCTTGCGAGCCAAGCACCCTTTACATTCACCGCCATCATCGCATCCCATTCTTCGATCTCGATCTCATCAAAAGGTGAACGGGACATCGGTATGGTCGAGAAGATTGCTGCATTGTTCACCAAAATGTCTATTCTGCCGAACGCATCTAGCGTCTCGCTGGCCATGCGTTCCAGACTCGTAGGATCTACGACGTTTGTGGCGATGGCCATGGCCGAATAGCCATTGCTTTTTAGATCCTCCTCCGCCTTTTTGGCGGCAACTTTGTCTAGCTCGGCTAGGACTACCATGGCGCCCTCGCTGGCCAGGCGGTTCGCATACGCGAGGCCTATGCCATGGCCAGCTCCGGTTATGATGGCAACCTTGCCACGCAGCCGGCTGTTAGAGAATCCCTCGTGTTTGGTTTCGTTCTGATCACTCTGAGTCAAAGAAGGTCCTTTCGTCCACTAGATGGGACTGCGACTACCCAATTGACTGGCATCGAGTAGGAAGAATGTGCAGGGCATTCAAATTGGGGTTCCGACTCAAATATTTGGGAAGGATCGCAGACATTTTTTGGAAGCTTAGATGATCCTACGGTTTTAGCCCCTGCCTTGATTTGACATTTCGGCAGGCGCTCCTTGGTAGCCCCTCGGGCTGACCCAAGAGTCAATGAGGGCCGCGTTCCCAGCGTCAATTTCCGCAAGTGCCTCGGCCAACGCTTTTTCGAGTTCGACAGTGCTGCGAACTGGCCCGAAGCCTTTCAACCCGTGTCCCTTTGCAATGGTGGCCAGATCGGGATCTGGGTCTCGCAGGTGTTGTCCGACCCACCGGTTTTCGACCGGCCGGCCGCGCGTAATCGCGACTCTTTGTTGATGCACCTCGTCGTTGTAGTAAGCCCTGTTGTTGGCCACCACGACCAATAGTGGAAGCTTGTGGTGCGCAGCTGTCCACAAGGCTGAAGAGCTCATGAGATAGTCGCCGTCTCCGATTACGGCGACAGGGATTCTGCCTGTTCCGGCGAGCGCAAGGGCGGCTCCCACCGCGATTCCTGGTCCCGCTCCGAGACCTCCGCCGCCGTCCCGGCCAAGGTAGTCAAGAGGATCGCCGAAATTCAGCTCCTCGTTGGACCAGCCCAATGGCAAGCCGGTCCAGGTTATTTTTCGGCCCGTGAATGCATTTTGCATAGCGGCCGCAAGCTCGGACATCTGGAGCTGGTCAGAATCGTGCGGCGAACTGGTCGATCCTTCTTTTTCAAGGGTTGGCGGCCAATCAGCCCGTGGGATTGGAGCCCCCTGCTGGGCCTTCAATAGCAATTCCTCTACGAGCGCATTTGGATCGGCACATATTGCGAGGTCAACTTTTGGAAGCACGTAATGGTCCTTGCTCCAGCCGTTGTGCAGTGCCTGGTCGTTTGTGCAAGAGATCACCACTTGTGTGTCACCGGAGTCTGCAGTTTGAAGAGTGCCGCCAAGATCGACCCAGTCCAAGCTTAGGATGACGTCTGCCTGGTGAATCAGGGATCTGCCGGCTGCGGTGATCCGTGCCCCTGGCCAGGCGGGTTGTAGTGGGTGTTTGGTGGGGAATACTGCACCGATCTTGAGGTCGGTGAGCACACACGCGCCAAGCGATTCTGCCAGCGCTACGCGCTCGTCCCACGATCTCCGAGATCGGGAAACCCTTCCGATAAGTATTAGGGGTTTCTTGGCTTCCTTGAGAAGCCTCCAAGTTTCGTCAACAGCTTGAGGTGAAGGTGAAGGAGAGGCTGGTGCAATATGTCGGGCTATGTCTGGAATTTTGACCGGCTCGGAAAGTCTTTGCTCTTGTATCCCCGCGTCGAGGCAGATGTATGTCGGGGCAGATGGATATGATCTCGTAACCTGATTCGCCCTGACGATCGCTTCGACAGCTGCGGAAACTGAACCAGGCTGGTCATCCCACTTGATGTAGTTGCGAATGAGTGCGGCTTGGTCTATGGCCGTGTGAATCCAGTCGATCCACGGACGCCGCTCTATCGCATCCAGCGGTCCTGTGGCGCCCAAGATCACCATCGGCATTCTGTCGCAGTAGGCATTGAAGATTGCCATTGTCGCGTGCATGAGCCCCACATTGGAGTGGAGTGCCACAGCCATCGGCTTTCCAGTAACTTTCGCGTAGCCCTGAGCAACAGCCACTGCACTCTCCTCGTGGAGGCACAAAATCATCTCCGGATTGGAGTTGCCAAGGTAGTTGACGAGGCTGTCGTGCACTCCTCTATAGCTGGCGCCCGGAGTGAGGCTGATAAATGGCAGGTCTAGGCGGCTCAGCACCTCTGCGATTGCATCGCTTCCCCATTCCATATCTGGGCGTTCTGAAACGGGAACGGTCAGCTTTTCTATTTTCACCATCTGTCTCCTTTTGACAAAATTGGAAAGCTTTGCTGTGCGGCCTTCCTTTACAAGTTTTCGCGAACGGAGTAAATGCCGAACGGACCCTAGCGGCGTTCGCCTGGCTGCGACAGTCTTTCCGATACGACAGCATCCCTACGGATTTTCTCCAAAACTTCTTTTGAATAGGGAAGTTGAAGGAGAATTATTCGATTAGCTCTACTGTCGCCAAGGAATTACTTGCCCTGCCCCACCCTCTGCCAAAACAGAACCCTGTTCTGGCAAAAAGTCACAATGCTCATTCCGATTAGCACCATGGCCACCATGATTATGATTCCCGAGAAAAGTCCCGCTGAATCGAATTGCTGAGTCGCCTGAAGCACAAAGTACCCGATCCCCTGATCTGCGGCGATGAACTCGCCGACTATCACGCCAATCATGGCGAACGGCACGCACGCCTTCAAGCCGGCAAAGATGGGAATCGAAAGTGAAGGCAGGATCACTTTTCGTGCGACATAGCGTCGATTTGCCCCCATCACCTGGAAGAGCTTGAGCATCATGGGTGAAATGCTCAGCATTCCCATGTATACGTTGTAGTACATGACGAAGAAAACGATCATGCTTGCTTGAGCAACCTTCGACCAGATGCCTAGACCGAACCAAAGCAAGAATAGAGGCGCAAGGGCGATCTTGGGAATTCCGTTGATTCCTGCGATGATGGGTTCAAACACGCTTGAGAGGAATTTTACGGAGCCCATCAAAATGCCGACGAGAATTCCAAATACTACTCCGATGGCATATCCAATCACCAGTTCCTGGGTAGTGACAGATATATCGGTCCACATGGTCCGGGTTTGCAGAAGGTTAAAGGTGTCGCTGATGACTGAGGTAGGAGAGCTTATCAAATAAGCTGGAATCACTGGGCCGCTGATCGCTTGCCATATGCCCAGGATCAGCAATATCGTCACCACTTGGCCAATAGAGACTTTCAGCCTCCAGTTTCGATTTCGACTTGCCTTGCTGGAAGTCTTTGGCGCGACGATCTCTCCATCGACGGCTACGGCGGTAGATCGTGACTCCACTCGAGTGCTCATAACGCTGTCCCCCCTGGACGGTTTAACGTCCTAATAAAAAATTTCGCCCGCTACCGCGAGTCGCGGGCGATGTTATTTCCCGAGACCAAACCGGCCCCAAGTTATCGGCGATTTCCCTCCCGCATGCAATGTTAGTTGCTACAACCGATCAAGAACAAGCCACGCCCTTTTAACAAGCATTTCAGCCGACATTGGTCTCCACTCCGGGCTCAAGGTATGACCAGATCTTCGTGTGCAATTCAACAAACTCAGCGTCTGCAGCAAGATGCCGAATCTCTCTTGGTCTCGACAGAGGGATGGGTATGCGTGCTTTGACGCCACCTGGCTGCCCGTTAATGACCACTACCGTATCACCGAGGGCGATTGCCTCAACTAGGTCATGGGTGATGAATAAAATGGTTTTTCGCCTCGATTGCCAAAGGTTGAGCAGCGTTTCTTGCAAGATCGTTCTAGTGATGGCATCCAATGGACCGAACGGCTCGTCCATATAGATCATTCCAGGATCGTATGCCATTGTTCTCGCTATTGAACAGCGTTTTTGCATTCCTCCGGAAAGCTGTCCGGGGAAATAATCGACAAACTTGCTGAGGCCAACCGCCTCCGCCCATTCCATTGCCGTTGCTTTGCGCTCCGACTTTGGAATACCTCTTATTTCCAGAGGTGACATGATGTTCTCGAGGACGGTGGACCACGGAAGCAGATTGGCATCTTGGGTGATATAGCCGACATCGCTAGAGACGATCGATTCGACGACCTTGCCGTCATGGACCACTTCTCCCTCGGATACCGGAACCAGGCCAAGAGCAAGATTGAGCAGCGTGCTTTTGCCGCAACCACTCGGCCCTACCACGACACAAAATTCGTCGTCCTGAACGACAAACGACACATCTTGGAGAACGGTTACTTCCTGGCCCCCCGGTGTCTCGAAGCGTTTTGTTACGTTTCGAAATTCCAGCAAAGCGTAGCCTCCCTAATTTCTTTGACGCACTGTAACGTCTGCTGTATCCCAATTACACGGTATAGCCTTTCTCGGCGAGTCGCTAATCGGTTGAAGATTTTTTGATGAAGATACCTCGGCTGGTAGCCTGAGCCTCGTCAGCTCGGTCACGCGCTTCCGTCAGGGACGCGCGGAGTTCAGATTCGTGGCGCGTCGCGATGAAAATTTGTCGAAAAGGTGAAAATAGTTGTCGTGAAATGCTTTTAGGTGCCGGTTTGTGCTATAACTAGCGAGATGCAGTCTAATCGAGGGGTAGTTGAACTGCATTTCGATCAGGGGGGAGATGTATGTTTTCAAGTAAAAAGACGGTTTTTGCTGCGCTGCTCGTAGCCGGAACCGTGCTTGCTGCGTGTGGGTCCAGCTCCAGCGCGTCTTCTACAGCCACAACGGCTGCAGCGCCTGCGAGCACCACTACCACTGCAGCGCCGCTAACGAATATAACGATTGCGTTGCCCGTAGCGGAGCCTGTCCAGTCGCCGGTGTATTTGGCTAAAGAAGAGGGGTACTTCAAAAAGCAGGGGTTGAACGTCAAGATCGTGGTGTTGGCTGGAGACGTAATCGTTAACTCAGCTCTTGTGTCCAACAGCGTTCAGTTCACCTCAGTAAATGCCGTTTCGCTCCTCACTGCGGTGTCGAAGGGGATTCCCCTTCAAATGGCTTGCATGGAGTACAACGGTCCCGAGTGGGCGATGGCAGTTACGAACTCGCTCGCCACTTCGGCGCACCTGAGTTCTTCCAGCACGCCTCAGCAGGTGCTTTCGTCCTTGAAAGGCGACAAGGTGGCGGTGGTTGGCGGCGCTTCGGCTGCTCCCGGAATCATGCTGAACGGGCTTTTGGAGCACTACAACATCCCGACAAGTTCGCTTACTATTTTTGCGGTAAACAGCTCCGCAGCTCTCGTGACAGCATTGCAGCACAACGAGGTGCAGGCAATTTTTGACACTCAGCCCATTCCCGCTTCCGCCCAGCAGGTCGGCGCGGGCACTGTCGTGTTCGACACAACCGAGATCTCCTCTCTGGCGGCAGTGCCGTGGGAAGGGATACTTGGGGCGAAGTCATATCTTGCTTCGAACCCGACAATTGTCAAGGGAGTATGCAATGCAATATCCCAGGCTGACAACTACCTCATTAGCAACCCAAGTGGCTCGACATCTGCGTTGCAGTCAACTTTTCCCAAGCTAAGCGCGTCATTGCTGCAAAGCGCGATAACAAGCTACAAGTGGGCCAAGGATGCACAGATGAGTGACAGTCAGTGGACCAGCGGATTGGCAGCTCTGGAAAGTTTCCACCTGCTATCGAAGCCGATCTCTTCGTCCGTTCTAAGTTCTGCCTACACGCTGGCGGATCTACCTTCGGCCGGGTAGATATTTCTGGCCGGTCAGGTTTTTATCTGACCCAAGCTCCGGTCAGGTTTTTATCTGACTCAAGCTATAGACAAAGCTCGGGGACCAGCTTCATGTTGGTCCCCGAGCTAGTTAACTCTTTTGTTTGAGATCGGCTGCCTTCATTTGCTTGCAAGAATCGGGTTATTGCGGTCATATGTATATATTTTTGCTCATCACGCGGTCGGGAAAGGGTTGTCGGCTGAGGAACTGGCGTTAAATCCCTCGTGCCGCTTCTGGCAGACCAGGAAAAACCAGTATCAGACAGCGCGTACGTGTACTACGCGATAATGGCGTCGGCTATATATTTGACGTTGCCACCGCGGGAGCACGAGTCATTCGCGGAGGCCTGAGCCATGGCGCTAAAGTCATCATCAACCCAAGGCTGACGATGAATAATACGCCGGGTACGGCCAGCACCCAGACAACTGGAAAGGTGCTTGTTAGCGCACCCCAAAGCAGTGCGAATGTCGACATGGTCGAGCCCACCAGTATGTTGGAGAAGGCTGCCACCCGTCCCCGAATCTCTTTGGCGGTGCTACCTTGTAGGAGGGCCAGGTAGAGAGCCATGAAGGCGGATTGACTTGCGCCAACTAGCAATGCGCCGGAAAGGGCAAGAATTACGTTTCTTGAAAGACCCAGTACGAGGAGCGAAAGTCCGCTTAGAACCCCGGTGACAACGAGCATGAAGGTCAAATCCAGCCACCGTGCTCCTAAGATGATCAAAATTGCGCCGAGTATGGCTCCGATGCCTACAGTCATCATGAGTTCGCCGTAAATGCCGCTCGCGCCATGAAGATTCGTTTGCACGAATTTAGGAAGCAAGCCCGTATATGCCATGGTGAGGCCGCAGTGCAGACCGACGAGTATGAGGAGCCCTCCCACCATCCGTTGCTTGGCTGAAACGTAGGATAGTGCCTCTCGTAGCGGGTGAAGAATCCCACGCTGGACGTAAACGGTATGTGGTACGCGCTTTATAAGGCTTACAGATAGCGAGGTTGCAATCGCGTAGCATCCAACACAAAGTGCGTACACGGGCACCGGACCAAACTTGACCAACAGGGGAGTGGCCACGGCTGGCCCCAGAAACTCAGATCCTTGCTGCGCAATTCGGATCATCGCTCCCCCATTTACCATGCGCCTAACTCCTATGACCGCGGGTGTTAGAGAGGACCATGCAGGATTTTGGATTGCGTTGCCAATACCCACCCCCGTGGTCGTCACCGCGAGCAGCAGCAAGCTTGGGCGTCCGAGATAAAGGAATATCCCGGCGACTAGCGCAGAAAGCATGGCTACCGACTGGCCAATCGCCATCTGAGAGGCCTTGTTGATGCGATCTGCGGCAGCGCCGGCAACTGGTCCGATGACTGCAACAGGAATTAGGATGCAAAAGGCGATAATGCTCGACCAAAAAGCAGAGTGGCTGAGTTTATATGCTTCCCAACCCGCGACCACGATCACGCTGAATCGGCCCGAGTTGCCGCTCAGAATACTCGTCCAGATTCGTCCGAATCCGGCAACCTTGAACGATGCGAACATCGAAACATCTTGTTCGACTTTACCGATGACTTCATCTGTTGTTGTCGGATCTTTTTCGTTGCTTTCCGGCATCGACCTGGCTGACTCTTACGACGGACTATTGGATTTTGGCAAGTTGAATATTTCCAGGAAGCCGTCGAGTCGCAAGAGCGCAGTCGAGCAAACAGGTCAACTGAAAGCCAACTCTGTTGATCCTATCAGTAGATATTCGAGATCGTTCTGGCAAAGGCAGGGAGCCACTGTGTCAGAATGTGGTTTTTTGGCTTCGAAAAATTAGGTTGATAACGGAACCCGTCGCCCGCGGCTGCGTCAGATTCGAAAACCGTGAACCATTCTGCGTCAAGTTTTCCGGCTTTGACCCACGTTCTTTAGGGGAGTGTTGCAAGTCGCGGATTGTTGCTCAGCCCAAGAAACGGAACTGCAAAGTTCGCCTCGATCGTTTTCAGCAGCGAATAATGGTCCATGGGCTGGGATAGCACGGTGCCACGCGCCAAGCCTGGTTCGATAACCAGCGTAAGCACATGGCCCCCTCCGCCAGACGGCACTATGGTGCCGGCAGTCGATAAACCACGAAGATCTCCCCCGTTTCCCTCGTCCCAGGTGACGTATAAGGCTCCTCCGTCTTTCCACGAGTGAGACGAGATTATTTGGCCGACCATTTTCGATAGCCAGGTTCCAGCGGTTGACGCCGAGCAGTTGTGGCCGTCATTGCAGATATTCGGGGTAATCCAGACAAAACTTGCCGGAGTGGAAGTTTTCGAGGTGAGCAGCGGCGTCAATTCGGAGAGTGGCTTTATGTTTGCGCAAAGGGTAGGCGAATTGCGGATGTTGTCGAAATATCTGAAGGGATCGTGCTTGCCTGCGTAGAGCCCGCTAGGTGCGTACGGTGAAAGATAGCAGCTAGTGGGGATTGATTCCATGTATGCGCTCCACGACACCCCTCTTTGGGCGAGCTCGGTAGGCAGATTCGCCGCGTTTACAAAACAAGAGATGCAGTCGGATGATATGCCGAAAGTCGATCCTCCAGCAAGATCGG
>DAHVOF010000040.1 GCA_027318945.1 Actinomycetota bacterium
GCCAGGCCGAACTGCGGATTGAAGATCCAGATCCAGATGATCGAGGTCGCGACAACCGGAGTTACGTGAGGAAGAAATACAGCAGCGCGCCAAACGCCACCCCTTCTTGCGGTAACTGCCTCTTTCAGCACGAGAGCGATCCCGAGTGCCAGGAATACAGTCGCCGGAATCATCACTACTGTGTAATAGGCACTCGTCTCGATCGACCGCCAAAAAAGGGGCTGCTGCACAAGCGTGCGAAAGTTCGCCAACCCCACAAACTTCGTTGCCGAAGACAGCACTCCCCAGTGGAAAAATGAAATGAAAACCAGATAAGCTGCCGGCAGGTAGAAGAACAGGGCGAATACAGCGACTGCGGGAAGCAGGAGGCCGTAGGCGGCCAGCCGGTTCTTGACCTGCCTCGACCTGTCGCGAAAAGACGGCCTCGGCGCGGCCTTTATGGACGCGGGGCCATGCCCATTCACACGAGCGGCAGTGCGGTCGCCAAGAAGAACATCCGATATCGTCATCGCGCCGCGTACCTCGAGTAACTCGATCCGCCATCGGAATTGCAATCGTCCGCAGAGAGACGCGCAAGGTCAGTCATGCTCTTACCGCCGCTCCATCACGGCCAAGCTTCAAATTACTTATGCGCCTCCCACCGTCGGCTGAGAAAAGGTGCACATGCTCCGCGGGGGATGCCAGCTCAAGACGGTCACCTCTGCGACATGGAAACCTCGCGTCGAATTGCACCACGGCCGCATGCGTCCCGCCGTCTGCAAGGACGCCGTAAGCAAGCTGGCGACTTCCAAGGTGTTCAACCATTTCAACACGGAAATCTACGAGTACGCCAGGATCTTGCACAGCCCCGAAGGGTTCAAGATGCTCAGGACGCACCCCCACCGTCACAGTGCCGGAAACTCTGCATAGCACATCGGCTAGCTCGCCGACAAGTGCGACCGAGCCTCCCGTGCCAATCCCGCCACCGCCCAGGCTCGAAAATGGCAGCGTCCAGAGGTTCATGCCGGGCGTGCCAATGAAATGCGCCACAAAGGAATCTGCCGGGATGTCGTAGATCTCTTTGGGCGTGCCAACCTGGAGAACTCTGCCGCCGTTCATTACCACCACCCTGTCCGCGAGAGTCAGCGCCTCCACTTGGTCGTGTGTGACGAATATCGTGGTGATAGCGAGCCGCTCGTGCAGCCTCGCCAGCTCCATGCGCACCTTCTCGCGCAGGTTGGCATCCAGATTTGACAGCGGCTCGTCCATAAGAAATACCGAAGGCTGACGAATCAGAGCGCGCCCGAGAGCCACCCTTTGTCGCTGTCCGCCCGAAAGCTGCTTGGGCCTATGGTTCAACAGGTGCTCGATGTCCAACAGCTTGGAGATCTGCTCTACCTTGCGCCTCACTCCCTGTTTCGCCTCAGACCTCGAGCCATTCCTTTTTGCAGACTCGAGCCCAAAAGAGAGGTTCTTCTCTACGGTCATGTGCGGATAGAGCGCATAATTTTGAAAGACCATGCCGACGTTTCGCCGGTCGGGAGGCTCGGAATTCATGACGTTGCCGTCAAACATCAACTGGCCGCCATCGATCTGCTCCAAACCGGCGATCATGCGCAACACCGTAGTTTTGCCACACCCCGAGGGACCCAGAAGAACGATGAACTCGCCATCCCTGATCTCCAGATCAACCTCGTCAACCACCGTGTTGGCGCCGAACCGCTTAGTCAGGCCCACCGTCTTGATGTTTGCCACGATTACTCCCACACTTCCAGATTCACGTCTATGAATTGAAAGTAACGGGCTGGGTTAACGAGCCTCTTAAGGGTCCGTTAACTTATGGACAACTCTTTGCCAACCTTTAGAGAACATTTTCTGAGGATTTATTCAGAAAAACCCACAGGCACGAACAGCTCTCCCGGTGCAAGCGAGAAAGCCCATCGAAAGGCGTCCAGTCTGCGCGCGAGCCGCAACGGTAAGCTCATGGCAGCATTCGCCTAGAGTTCGGTCAATCGTCATTGCCGATGCTGCAGCCAGACCGATGACCGTCGGAAATTATCGCGCCGCACTCCTCACAGACCAGGTGTGCCCAACAGGCAGCGTCGCCTCCCGGTTCGAATGGGCCGCCATCCTCCGCCTCGGTCTTATCATCCAGGTCTGTCTCGTTCAAACTGGCATCTGAGCGGAACGGATCACCCGAGCATCCTTCTTTATCCGCGCCGTGCCCGGTAGCCTCGGCATCTAGGACCTTACTTATCTCCGGATATGCGTCTTTCAAACAGCACGGGCAAGATGCATGCCAGCGACGCATGCCATCATCTATCGTCACTTGGTCTTCTGAAAGAGTGCTCAACTGTACGGTCCCCCTTCGCAGATCTTGATCATTCGCCTCGCTCTGCCCCGACTTAGCTTCCTGGGCCCGAAATGCTCCCGGCCAATTCAGGCGAGGGGTCGGACCGGCTTGCATCACATCGCGGCAACGATACTTTCCGGTTCTTCGAATTATTCTCAGATCCTTCAATTTCTAGTATATAGTAGAAAAAACTCTAAAGGTCTGGCCGATTGCCTTACATACCGGGCGTTCGGGACCTGCGACACCGGTTGCCCCACAACCATCCGCAATTGCCGAAAATGGCAGCCCTTCCCAGCAGACCATGATGGGAGCCCTTCGATGCGGTGCGTATCTTTCGAAAGCTGAAATCAGCCGCCCACGAGCGCGCTCAAGTCTTTTCTTTGCATCAATTCCCTGCGAATTCTCGGTTCGCGCGAGGTTTCCCCTTGGCCCACAACCGGGATCGGTCGTGAGCTAGCAGGGCTCGGCAACAAGCACAGCTTGGCGCGCCTGTGCGGTTAGCGCTTTGGTTTTACCCTGGCTAGCGGTGAGATCTTCGGCCCCGGTGGCACGCCGGCCTGTCCCAGCGCCTTCCGGGCCTTAAACAAGTTTGCGAACGAAGGCAACGGCTTGTTCAGATTGGCCAGAATCACGGTCGAGCCTTGCTGAAGCCCCGAGGAGATCTGCGTATAGACCCCGCTCGAAAGACCCAACTTCACACTTTTGTTGACTGATCGCCCACCTTCTAGAAGTTTGACATAGCTATGCCTGCCATTTGTGTGCACGCACGACGTGGGAACCAGAAGGACATTGCTCCGATGGGCAATGGTGATAGCTACGTTCGCCGAGATCCCGGCGTAAAGCGATAGACGGGGGCGGTCAAGAAGCACGGTTACCGGGAACGACGGAACTCCCTTCGTCGTCGGCGCCATGGGGGTTATCTGCTCAACGGTCCCGCCAAGTGGAGCGGTGTCGCCAACGGGGGTGACTTCAACTCGCTGGCCCAGCCGGATCTGATTTATCAAACTGTCGCTCACCAAGACATCAGCTTCGAACTGACCCGAGCGCTCGATGACTATGTCACCTGCCGTCGATGCAAACAGGTACATATCCTCTCCAAGAAAGATATTTACCTCGCCAACCGTCCCGGAGGTGGGAGCGACGATCTGAGAGTGGGAAAGCATCTCCTGAGCCACCGCCAGAGCATGTTTTGCGGCTGAAATAGCCCTCTGATCTGCCGCTATCACTAGCGCCGACGCTGGCTGCTGTATTACCGAGACAGCACCCTCGGCATCGGACAATCTCTGCTGCGCTGCCGTCACCGCCTGGGAGGCAGCGTCCAGCTGCGAAGTATTGTTGGCATTTATCTGAGATAGCTGGCTCTCGCTTTTCGAAACGGCGGCAAGATCCGCAACCACCGTATCGGCGCTAGCGATCGATAAGTTTGCGCGTTTGATGGCTTGGTTGTCCTGTCCGATCCATTGCTGCGCCAGAGAGGAGCAGGCTTGGCTCGTACAACTGGCATTCATCGAATTCGCAATATCCAGGGCCGATTGATCGGCCGAGATGTAGCCCTGATCGGTCGATATGAGGCTCTGGCTTGCGGCAATTCCGTAATCAATTGCCACAGGTTCGGCTGGCACAGGCACGGACATCGACGCCGTAGCCGGCGCCGCCATAACCTGAGCTATCGCAAAGCGCTGCTGCGCCACAAGGAGAGAGGACTGGTCGATTGCGAGCGCGACTTGCGCTTGGTTCACGGCCGTAGTGCCTATAGTAAGGGCTACGTTGTTCGAGGCCACCGTCGTAGAAAGATCCTGCCGCACAGCGGCTAGATGGTCCTGGGCAACGGCGACGGCAGCCTGAGCAGATTGCAAAGCCCGGGGAGTCGTGCCAGCCAAGTCCGCCGCGAGATTCGCCTGATCTAAGAGTAGGAGATCCTGGGCCTGGTGCAACCTGGCTTTTGCAGGCGCGAGGTGCAACTGTGCAAGTACCTCTCCAGCTCGCACTCGTTGACCAGGTTGGACATTGATTGCACTGACCATGCCTGGCGCGCCAAAGCTCAAAGCAGTCTCCGTAACCGGCTGTATGGTTCCCGAGGTTGCTATGGTTTGAGTGATATTTCCCCTTTGCGCGACGGCAGTCACGTACTTGCTCTGCGAACTAGGCGCGGTGCTTGCAGTGATCGCTGAAGCGATACCGACCGGCGCAGCAACCAGGGACGCCATGGTAATCAAGGCCACCTTGTTTTTACGCTTCATTCTCCCCAAGCAGCCGTCTCCCACATTGAAGCACGTACACCTCTAACACCGCGCAATTTTTGCAGAGGTTGTGATCAAAGATATCCAGCACTGAGAATTTACACCAGCGAAGCCTCTAGAACCTGTCAAGCAATGATAGTGACTACAACTTGACGCAGTTCCACCGATGCAAGCTATGGGCCGCAGGCGCACCGCTTCATTTGAGAACGTCAGCCTCTTACTTGCCGGATCTAGAGATTAGCCAATCGACCGGGGAGTCACATCGCATCTTGCCTTGTCCAGACCCACGAGCCTGCGACGTTCACGCCTCAGCAGCTCACGTCGAAATGGTAGCTCCGGAAGCTTGGTGGGGCCTTCGGCATCCGCTTGGTGCCCGAGTAGCGGCTGAGGTGCTCGCTGTAGGAAACCCAGAGCCCTCCTTGGGGGTCTATGCCCCTGGCAGAATTCCTCTCCGCCCTCTTTTTGTCCTGAACCGCGATAGCGACTATGGGAGCTAAATCTTCCATGCCACGCAAAGTCAGTCCGTCCTTGAGACTGGCAATCGCTTTTTCCCCAGCCTCGGTTCTCACCAAAAGAGTGCTGTATCCCGCATCGCTGCCCACATTGCCAACAGCAAGGTCCGCATTTAGTCCAGAGAAATCTGGGCACTCGTCACAACCGGAAAGCGCAGCCTCTGAGAACTCCTTCACCGGCCTCCTGAGAAGCTCCCTTCCGTCAGCAACTTGAGCTACCAGTTGGCCTTGGCGGATGTCTATTCTCGCGACTGAATCTGCCTCAATCCCTTGACCTGCCATAGACGACATAAGCCGGTCGGGATCGAAGGACCGCGTGCAAAATAGCGCGATCGTCAGCACCACCGCGTGCGCAGCAGTGGCGCGATACCGCCAGGGATACCTTTGAAGAGCGCGCAGCACGCTGATCTGACATGGCGTACCTACGAACGCAAGCCGCTCAACCCCCTGAGCCAAAGGCTGATTCAGCACCGAAAGGGCATGAGACTGGTGGTACACGCTGCCCGCCCCAGATCGGATCTCCTCTACGGTTGTCGCAATGAAGGAGCGACCATGGAACGCATCCTCCCTTGCGCTCATGATCGCCCCGTCTATCTCGCCGGACTCCAGGAGCGCCGCCAAGATGCCGGTCACGACTCCCCCGTCCTGAGCCAAGCCTGCCCTCGCAACGGCCTTGGCCGAATAGGAGGCCCTTACCGTTCCCAGCACCTCATCCACGTCGTTGTCGCGTTCGAGAGGCTGCTGTCGCAGAAGATTGGACAGCCTCTCCACTCTCAGCCCCGCCATAGGGCAGTAGTCCCAGCAGGCCGAGCAGCCCGTGCACATCTTCACCAAAGTTGGTTTGCCGTCGTCGGCCACGCCTATGGATCTGGAGGGGCAGGCGGCGATGCAGCCGCCGCAGCCAACACACCTGTTGGCGTCTATCACTGCGGCCGCCGTCTTATGAAACCAGATCTTCTCCGGCAACTCAGGCATGCCGCTAAGGGATGCGATCTCATCGCGAATGTTCAATGAAGGATCGGCGTATGCAAGCGTCATGTGATCCTTACCTTTCTGTTTCCTTGTGTCTCATCTTCATTCCATCCAGCTCATGAAGTGACCTCGATGGAAGCCGGTTCGCTTCCTCCCGACCAGAACCCCTGTTGCTGAGCGAGATCCGACAGGTCGACCTCTCCATTGGCAATAGAGGTGAGCAGGCGGGTTACATCAGCGAATGCAGCATCTGCTGGCAGCTCGCCCCGCCTCCAACTTGCGAGCTGCCCTGCGCCTGCGTCCCCGCCCATGGCTACATCAAAGGCGTCAAACACTGACTCCTCGTTCTTTCCCATAGTCGCCCTTAGACCGACATGTGCAAGCGCCACCTGAGCGCATGATGCCTTGCAGCCAGACATGTGTATTCGAAGTCCTTGAAGCCGTTCCCATCCTTCTCGTGGAATGTTGGTTCTCAGGTGGTCAATGAGCTTCGAGCCGTATGGCTTCATCGCCAGGATCGCGAACTTGCAGAACGGCGCGCTCGTGCAGGCAATGACCCCTCTTTCAAATGGATCGGGGTCAGGGCGAAGCCGTTCAAGCAACGGCTCGTCCAGCAATCTGTCGACGTCCTTTACGCCGGTGAGGATCAGGTTCTGGCGAAGCGTCAGCCGTATCTGCCCATCACCATGGTGGTCAGCCAGTCTGGCTATCTCCGCCAGGTCCTCGGCTGTCATCCGTCCCAACGGTACGCACAACCCAACGTAGTGGGATCCGTTGCGATCCGCGTGAACGCCGACATGGTCCTCGTTCTCCCAACTCGAGAGATCATCTCCAGCAGAAAGCGCCTCGAAAGGCAGCCTCGACCTGATCTCTTCCTCCACCTTTTCGATTCCAAGGCTGTGCACGAGGGCTCGAAAGCGATTGATCGAAGAGTTCTGATAGTCCCCAAGATCGGCGAAAACGCGCAACGCGGCCTTTACGACATCTACTGCGTGCTCCGGAGTCACAAACATATCAGCCCTGGTAGCAAGTCTCGGATAGTCCGAAAGCCCTCCTCCCAGATGAACATTGAAGCCGAGCCCACCGACCTTCCTGGCCGGAGTAAACGCAACGCAGTTCACCCTGGCCACCACACAGTCGCTATGGCAAGCGGTGACGGCGACCTTGAACTTGCGGGGTAGAAAAGCGCTCAGCCGCTCGTTCTGCAATGCAAACGAATTGAGGCCATCGATTACTGGTCCGATGTCAAAGTGTGACGAGGGATCGATCCCTTCCACTGGGCACGAGGTAATATTGCGCATCGAGTTGCCGCAAGCTTCCAGAGAACTAAGTCCAACTTCCGAAAAGCGCCTCCAGATCTCCCCAAGGTTTTCAAATCGGATCCAGTGGATCTGGAAGTTCTGCCGCGTAGTAATTTCAGCGAATCGTTCGGGTGCATCCGCTCCCGGGCTTCGAAGAGAGAAATCGCTTACCACTCCTGCAATCGCGCGCAGCTGTCCTGCAGTGAGCCGCCCCCCGGGGATCCGAGTTCTGAGCATGAATGTTCCGTCAAAATTGTCGTCATAGATCCCGACCAATCGAAGCTTGCCTACCCCGAGGGGGCCGCGGTCGTCTGGATGAAGTTCGTTCCAGGCAACAGGACCCCTAGCGCAAATTGCACCCATTACCTCAGTTGGTGATTGATCGGCCTTGAACAGCTGCTTGAAGGACATGGCAAAGATTATATCATAAAGCTGACAAATCTGATCATATTTATATACTTTAGGCCGAAGAGAGACTTGATAATGCTGTTATGCAAGGGAGGGCCGGTCGCGGAGAGCAGCAAAACCCCGCGAGGGGAAGCTGTATGCGCGCGTCACTTGAACACACTCAATGGCAACGGTTTAAGCAGGCGGGGCAACCATGGAACCCTTGTCATCGCCGCCTGCTCGCTCCCCGCGATCACCGCAGGAGGTGGCTGCTTTGTTGCCAGGCAGCCACCTCCTGCGTGCGTTTACTTTACCATTATCGTCAGAGAGTGAGAGGTTCCGTCGCTGATCAGTACTGTAAGATGCACGATGCTGCCTGGCACAATGCCTTGAGTCCGCAGCTTCAGCTGATACTGATAATGACCGTCGACAAACGAAAATGCGTCACCCATATTTGCTTGCCCCTGGGGCAGTGCCGGACTGCCATTGACGAGCAGAGTGGCTAGTGCATTCGACACAACGTTGCCATCGTAATTATAGAGAACGAACTTCACCGGGATCGTCTCGTTCACCTGGGCTACTTTGCCAAGCGACGCAGGCGGAAGAAAGCCTCCGAACTTGTAAGTGACGTTCTCGACGACGCTTCCGGTGCTAGCCGTGAAGTTGCCATCCCCCTGGTAACTCGCCGTTATAGTCTGGCCCGACCCAATTGGAAGAGAGGTCTCCAATGTGGCCGTCGTAACGCCCGCAGATGTGGTCACACTTGAAGTTCCAAGTGTTGCGCTCCCATCGGTGAAAGTCACGGACCCTGTTGGCGATGAAACAGCGGTGCTTCCCGGTGTCAGAACCGTGACAGTGGCGGTTAGCGTGACTTTTTGGCCGCCAACGAGGTTACTTTCGCTTGATGTGAGCGACGTGGAGGTGGCTGCCTTATTCACGGCCTGAGACAGACCGGGACTTTCGCTGGGAACGAAAATACCGCTTCCACTGTAGTGCGCCGTAATACTGTGTGTTCCGACTGACAACGCATCCGTCTGAAGGCTTGCGGATCCGCTCGAGTTGAGCGCCTCCGTTCCAATGTTGGTCGTTCCATCAAAGAAGCTCACCATGCCGGTCGGAGTCATTGTCGTGGATCCGGTCCCCACAACGGTTGCGGTCAAAGTAATTTGCTGTCCGAACACCGATGTCGGAGAACTCGAGCTGATCGTCGTTGTATCGGAAGTGCACGGCACCGTCGTTGGATACCCAACAGTGCCTATGCATGTCACGCCTTTCACAAGCACTTCGAACTGGTCCCCTGTAGCCAGGGAAAATCCGCCGACTCCGTAGTATGATCCCAGTCCAAATTGGATATTGGTATCTGTGTAATTGCTCACCGTGATGCCAATGCCATTACCAGTCTGGCCAGCATTCCATGGTGCGGTCAGATCGCTCAATCCGAGCTGGTTGCCGTAGTCTAGGCCGGTGAAGGGAACCGGCTGTCCTGTGTTGGGCGGTATGGTACCAAATCCCTCACCGCTAATTGTAATTGCTGGACTGCTTGTATTGCCCGTTATCGAAACCGAGCTGATCGACACCGGTTGGCAGTACACCGTCGTTGGATACCCAACGGTGCCTATGCATGTCACGCCTTTCACGAGCACTTCGAACTGGTCCCCTGTAGCCAGGGAAAATCCGCCGACTCCGTAGTATGATCCCAGTCCAAATTGGATATTGGTATCTGTGTAATTGCTCACCGTGATGCCAATGCCATTACCAGTCTGGCCA
>DAHVOF010000042.1 GCA_027318945.1 Actinomycetota bacterium
GTGGTTCATCCGCAACAAACGAGATGAATGGTCGGCCTACAAGACCCACGTGTCCCAGTTCGAGCTCGATAGATATCTAAGATCCCTTTAGCAGGCCTTATGGAATCCCTCCTCCTACTCGGCGGCAGCGAAAGCGACAAGCTATCAAACATCCTCAGGGATCTCGGCTATCAAGTAATCGTGATCACAAAGCCCGCCCAGATCGGGCCGCTCGAGCCAGATGACGGGTACCTTGGAGCGCTAATTTATGCCTCCGAAAATCTGGAGCTAGCACTCACGGTGGCCCGTTCAATCCGGAAGCGGGAAACCCCGGTGGAGCCTGTAATTTTCATAGTCAACGCGAGCCAGCTATCAGAGCTCAGCTTGAGGGACGATCTTTTCGACGACTTCATAATGGGGCCAGTCGACACCACAGAACTCGATGTGAGGCTCAAGCATCTCCTCTGGCGATCGGGCAGAGGCCTCATGCCGGAAATAATCGAGTATGGGCCTCTGATCCTCAACCTCGAAACCTATCAAGCCACAATTTCCAGTCGTATCATGGATCTGACCTACATGGAATACGAGCTTCTCAAATTCCTCGCATCGCGGCCAGGAAAGGTATTCAGCAGGGAAACGCTGCTCTCAAGAGTTTGGGGATACGAATACTACGGCGGTGCCAGAACAGTGGACGTTCACATAAGGCGCCTCCGCGCCAAGCTTGGCGAGCAGCAGGAATCACTCATCCAGACGGTTCGCTCCGTAGGCTACAGGTTTGGATCAACCCGCCGTCCCCAGTCTGGCCCTACAGTCACAACCAAAAAATAAAGCCCGCCACAGGGCGGGCTTTGAACTTACGAAACGTGTCTAGGAAAACGATGACCCACAGCCACACGTCTTTGCAGCATTCGGATTTGTAATGTGGAATCCTGCGTCCTGCAAGCCTTCTCTATAATCGAGGGTTGCACCCTTGAGCATTGCGGCGCTCGTCTCATCGACTACAACCTTAACTTCACCGAACATGCTGACTACATCGTCGCTCGCGAGCTCCGAGTCAAAGAACATGTCATAGCTGAACCCTGAACAGCCACCCGGCCTTACGCCGACCCTGAGAAACAGCGAGCTTGAGCCATCCTCTTGAGCGAGCAGCTCCGATACTTTCTTAGCGGCGGCGTCGGTGACGATGATACTCGAAGGCTTCTTGCCGATAGATATGGTACTGGCAGTCATTATCTCTCCTTTAGCTCACACGCACTACTCCAAGCGCACGAGCAAACGAACCTCATAAAGATCTTTGAAACATAATTCTAGCAAGGCAGAGAATTTAACTGCAATCTTCCGCAACCATCCTGTAAGCGAGATTACAGCCTCTCTACCAATACACCACAGTTTCGTCGTCAAGTCCTCAAGCATGCTTGGCATCAAAGAGCCGGTCGCTGGGCGTCTAGACTTACTCGCATGACCGGCGGCGCGCAAAATCAACTCGAAAAAAGAGTAGCTCGCGCCCTGGAGAACGTGATGGATCCCGAATTGGGTGACAACATCGTCTCCCTTGGTATGTACCTAGGCTTTGACCTGGATGAACTCGGTTCGGCTACGGTGAAGATAGGCCTTACCGCAGCAAAATGCCCTCTAAGAAACCAGCTGAAAAGAGACATCGAGCAAGCTTTGGCGCATCTTCCTGAGATTCGAAAGCTGAACGTGGCAATGGGCGAATTGAGCGGCGAGCAAAAAGCCAAGCTTATGGACATTGCTCGGCGAAACGCTCAAAAGGAATCTCCAAATGTGGAAATTCCCCAGTCAGCGCGCATTATAGCCATCTCGTCCGGCAAGGGCGGTGTAGGAAAATCCTCGCTGACAGCAAACCTGGCTGCTGCCATTGCTTCACAGGGTTACACCGTAGGACTACTCGACGCTGATATCTGGGGCTTTTCTTTGCCACGGATGCTGGGAGTGTCTGGCAGGATCGAAGCAGAAGGTACAAAAGATTCGTGGAGAATGACACCGATAACAAAGAAAGTGGGTGACGGGGAACTCCAAATCATCTCGATGGGCTTTTTGGCACAGAGGGATTCCGATGCAATCATGTGGAGGGGACTAATGCTTTCCCGCGCCCTACAGCATTTTATCGAAAATGCCTCGTGGTCCGCGGTCGATTATCTTTTCATCGACATGCCGCCAGGAACTGGCGACATTCAGATGGCACTTTCCAGGATGCTTCCAAGAACAGAGATGGTAATCGTCACGACTCCGGCCAAGGGAGCTTCACTAGTTGCGGCCCGGATGGGAGACATGGCCAAGAAGGGCCACCTGCGTATTGCTGGCGTAGTCGAAAATATGTCTGGTTTCACCTGCGACCACGGCGCGACCTACCCGCTATTCGGATCTGGCGGTGGCCAAGAAGTGGCCGATCAGCTCGGCACGTCATTGATCGCGCAGATACCGTTCACTCCATCAATTGCCAAGTTGGGAGACGTCGGGATTACCCTCGTGGAGGCGGAAACACTGCACGAGCACGAGAAGGCCGCGAAAAATGCGTTGATCCGGCTGGCCACGGATATCGTCACGAAAGTCGCTCCTATTTATGAGGTTCAGAGCTGCACAGCACGTATTCTCGCCGCAGTAGATTCCGCGCTAGGGCCTCTTTAGTTCCTCGCCCGGTAAGACAAACTTCGGCTCGCCGTATTCAAAAACACGAATTGGCGATAAGGTGGGGATGGTGCTGAGTCCAGCCGCCCACTCGAAAACCTCCCCAGTTGTTCTAAAGCCTGCGATGGCCTTCAAATTTCGAAGGGTAGGAAAGATCATCATGAGTTCCCTCCGCTCGAATTTCTCCAACGCGTCCTTCGGCTTTAGCCATAAGCTGTCGACGATTTCACTCTCATCGTGAAGCACGTCCTGGTTATCGGGCACCATTGACACGAAAAACCGTGTATCATACCGTCGCCGACCACCCGGAGGAGTGATCCAATGACTAACATAACGCAAGTCCTCCGCAGTCAAATAAAGCTCATTGGAAACTATTGCGTTTGGGAACGTCAGCTCCCTTTCGTTGAGCGAACGTCTGAGCGATGTGTAGCGGTCCTGCGACTTTGGCGAGCGCAGATCAAGGTGCCGTGCCGGACTTCGGCCTGACGTCTCCGAAACAAGCATGATGCCCGCTTCCTCAAAGCACTCGCGAATGGCTGCAACATAAAAAGCGATTCCACCCTCGTCCAGCCCAAGGTTCTTTGACGCCTCAGCATCGGTGATCCCAATACATCTAGTAGCCAAGTCCAAATCGGACGGGTCTACAGCGCCGCCTGGAAACACGTACGCCCCGGCTGAAAATTCGAGCTCTGTGGAACGCTTTAGCAACAACACTTCAAAACCATCATTTTCATGAGTCTCACGCATCAATATGACAGTCGCAGCAGGTCTTGGCTCCACTCGTACAAGGCTAGCGCCAAACCTTGCCCTATATGGCGCGAGGTGCGGGTAATCTAGGCATGGTGAGACCACCTTCGGTAGATTCACTTGCACATTCATTGAAATCGTCAGGATTGCCGCACCAGCTGCGGGTCGAGGCGGCACGACGCTCCATTGCAAACAATGATTACGAAAACGCTGAAATCTATGCCCGAGAGATCCTGCTGGACCTCCTGCGCCCTGTCATAAACGGGACGGGAGTGATAATCCACACAAATCTGGGCCGCTCTCCACTTGAGCCACCTCATATGGGGGAGGGTTCTTTCCGCTATTCAAACTTGGAGATCGACCTAAAAGATGGCAAGCGGGGATCTAGAAACAAAAGAGTCGGCACGATGCTCGCGAAATACATCGGTGCGGAATCGGCAATAGTCGTGAACAACGGCGCTGCAGCGGTGTTCCTTGTTTTGGCAGCGCATGCTGTGGGTCAAAATGTCATAATTTCGAGGGGCGAGCTGGTCGAAATAGGCGGAGGGTTTCGGATACCCGAAGTCCTCGCCTCAGCTGGCGCAACGCTGATCGAGGTCGGCACCACTAACAAGACCCGCTTGAGCGACTACAAGCAGGCTGTCGAAGCCTTCGGAGCGGCGCTTATTCTCAAGGTGCACAGCTCCAACTATAAGATGACCGGTTTCGTAGAATGCGCATCAGTCAGCGCTCTAAAAGAAGTTGGCCTTCCCGTGGTCGTCGATATCGGCTCCGGCCTACTCGACGAACGAGCTCCTTGGCTAGGATGGCCGAAACCGGCGTGGCTCAAGGATGAACCGGGTGCGATGCAGACCTTGTCAGCAGGTGCCGATCTAATAACATTTTCTGGCGACAAACTGATGGGTGGGCCGCAAGCTGGCGTCATCGCGGGCAAGAAGGAACTCGTAGACGGTTGTGCCAAGCATCCTCTGTACCGTGCCCTTCGTCCAGGAAACCTTATTCTTGACGCGTTGACCGGCACGGCTTTCGCTTATCTCGACAACCGGGCCGGAGATCTGCCCCTTTGGAGAATGGCGAAGATCCCCGTTGAGGAGCTTAAGCGGCGTGCACACGTTCTCGGGATCGGTCAACCCACTCCACTCAGTGCAGCAATAGGAGGAGGCTCTTTGCCAGGACAGGTGATCGACTCGTTTGGCATTGCGATCCCAGGAGACGCTACCCAAAAGCTTCGAGAGCTAGAGATTCCCGTAATTGCCAGAATGGAGGGGCCCGACACGGTGATCGACCTGCGCACTGTAGATCCAAATGACGACGCCTATTTAAAGAGCGCACTACCGAACATTACCTAGCTGTATAACAGCCCTGCTTTCTATCGAAATGAGGGACACCGAATGCACGTCTTATCGACCGCAGGGCACGTAGACCATGGGAAGTCTTCCCTGATACTTGCCCTCACAGGAACGGACCCCGATAGATGGAAAGAGGAAAAGGAGCGTGGTCTGACGATCGATCTCGGCTTCGCTCATCTGAAGCTCCCTTCCGGCAAGGAGTTGTCTCTAGTAGATGTGCCAGGCCATATCCGCTTCATCAAGAACATGCTTGCCGGGATTGGCGCGATCGACGGGACCATCTTTGTCGTTGCGGCCAACGAGTTGTGGAAACCGCAAAGCGAGGAACACCTGCGAATTCTCGACCTCCTCGGTACGAGGAGTGGGATAATAGCCCTGACTAAGGCGGATCTGGTCGACGAGGAGTGGCTTGAACTGGCTCGTTTGGATGTACAGGACCATGTTGCCGGAACCTTCCTAGAGAGTGCTCCAATAGTCGAAGTAGACTCGATCTCGGGTAGAGGGCTCGACGAACTTATTGCCAAGATGGAAGATCTGCTGGCATCTACGCCAACTGCGGCAGATCTGCGACGCCCCCGACTCTGGATCGACAGAGTTTTCTCTTCTAAGGGGTCAGGCACCGTCGTCACAGGCACACTCACGGGAGGAAATATCCGCATTAATCAGGATCTCGCTATTTTCCATTCCTCCGGCAAATCGTGGAACGTTTTGGTTTCCAATCTGACCAAAGGGTTCGTTGAAGCGATCGGAGACCTGAGTTCAAAGGTAAAGGTGCGCGGCATGCAGTCCCACGGGACAAGGCTCGAGATCGCCGACCCTGGGCGCAGGCTTGCCCTCAACCTTCTTGGCATCTCATCAGAAGAGGTCTCCCGTGGCGACGTACTAATTGACAGTTCCCAATGGTGTGCAACGTCTACGTTCGATGCAGACATCAAAGTTCTAGCTGATCTCGGGCATGGGGTATCGAAAAAAGGAGCCTATGCAATATACGTGGGGTCCGGAGATTTTCCTGCGAAGATAGGTGTGACCGGCAAGGGAGAACTCGAACCCGGAGAGACTGGAACAATACGCGTACACCTCAGCTCGCTGGTGCCCCTATGTGCCGGCGACCGATTCATTCTCCGCGAGCTGGGACGTCGAGAGACGGTCGCTGGTGGCGTGGTTTCGAATGTGAATCCACGCTCTCCGCTAAAGCGCCTCGCTGCAGAAGATCTAGCTATACAAATTATCGAGGAGCGCGGCTACGTTGAATCGCAACTTCTGTACAAAATGACGGGTGAAGTCATTCCCCCAAATATCTCAGAAGGGTATATCATAAGCGAATCTCTTCGCGCCAAGATTGAGCGCGATCTAAAGGAGAAGGCTCTGAGCGCTGGGGAATTGGGTTTCGAAATCTCTGAACTTGACGAGATCGCCAGAAGCGTGCTTGAAGTCCACCCCGACCTGCACGTAGATTCCGCGAGGGTTCGAAGCTCAAAATTCCGTCAGATCAAAGACGCCCTCTCCGAACATCCTTATCTCAAAAACCTTGAAAACTCCCTTTTCAAGCCTCCACCACCCGACGAAGTCGACCGTCAGGAGTTGCGGGAACTGGTTAGACGCGGACTTGTAATCGAATGCGATGGAATTTACTATTCTCCCGTCGCGCTTGCCAAAGCAAAGGAAGCCGTGTGGAAGTTAGCGAGAGAAAACGAACGCGGATTCACGGTCGCGCAACTGAGAGATGAGCTGGACACATCTCGAAAGTACCTTTTGGCACTGGTAGGATACCTGGATTCACATGGCATCACGCGGCGTAGCGGCGACTTCAGGAAACCTGGGCCAGTCCTCGCAAGAGAGTTTAAGGGCCGCTAGTCAAAACCTCGACAAAGCTCATCGGATGCGTGCTGATCCAGCTGTGGGTGCCTGAAACCCAAATCGGCGCGACAGAAGCGTATCCAGCCAACCGAGACACGGCATCCTGGGTGATAACCCTATCGCTTAAAGCGCCAACCACGAATACTTGGGTGCCTGAAGCAAGTATTTTGTCGAGCTCATCAAATAGCCGGTAATCTCTCGCGATTCTTGAAAGCCGCCAAAGCCCGATCGGATCTCGCACAAGCTGAACCAATCCGGTCCCGACAATTGAAATCATGCCACCGTATGTCGCTTGAGAAGCCAAAAGGTCCAGCGGAAGCGAAAGCGACCACTGCAACGCTGATCTCGACTGCAATGGAAAGTCCTCGCGGATCGCATAGCCTCCCACGGAGGACATCAAATAGAGTTTTTCAATCCCACTCGGAAAATGGGCTGCATAGCTGGCTGCGAATCCGCCGCCCAGAGAATGGCCTATCACTATGGCTGGCCGTTCCTCGCCGACTTGGTCAAGGAATGCGGAAATCCAGCGTCCAACGCTCAGCGAAGATTGCCAGAATCGATCAAGCGGCTCCGACGGGCCGAAGCCCGGCAGGAACGGAGCAATTACTCTGTTCCCAGCCTTAGCCGCGAGTTCCAGCGCATCTCTATAGACCACCGGAGTTACCGCCCAACCATGAATGAAGAGAAGCAGTGGTCCGTTGCCTCCTGAAAGATACGCCACCGATCGGCCGTCAACTTCGCTTTTGAACTGGGTTAATGAGAACTGACTTTCCACGACTCGACCCAGTCTAGTTCTTGTTAGCAGGTAATGAGGGGGCGAAAACGCCCACACGTCCGAGGCCATCAGCTAATGCCGATCCTTTCGATGCTAGGATGCTGATAGTTTTTTGCTGGAATGTAAACACGATTGCGTAACTCAAAGCACACTAATGTTGAAACGGTTTTAGCGGCGGAGGATCGATGGCACAAAGGAATAAGAAGGCATCATCAGGGCAGCGCGGGCAGATCATAACCCTGATATCAGTCGTTGTCGTGCTGCTAGTTGTCGCGACGCTAATCCTTATCAAGATCAACAAGTCTTCCTCCAGCGCTGCCCCAACCAATACTGCCGCTCCCTCTGATGTGGTGGCCGCCGTGACGGGCATTTCATCGAATGACTTCAGCACGATTGGGTACAATACTGCCCTGCCAAAACCTTCAGCAATCAAGGAGCCCTCGTCCCTCACCAAGGGAGGCCTTCCCGAACTTCTCTATATGGGTGCAGATTACTGCCCTTACTGCGCTGCACAAAGGTGGGCGATAGTCGCGGCACTATCTAGGTTTGGAACATTTCAAAACCTGGGTGCGACATCCTCCGGAGCGAACGATGTCTACCCGAATACCCAGACGTTCAGTTTTTACGGATCCAGCTACAGTTCAAAATACCTGAGCTTTGTCGGCGTCGAGATGCAGACGAATATCCCGTCCAATGGCAGCTACACAACGCTTCAAAACCCCACAACCGCACAAAACACTCTGCTTACAGCATGGGACAAGCCGCCTTACACGCCCACCGCGGATGGAATCCCGTTCCTAGATTTCGCCAACAAATACGTGCTCGGGGGTGCGAGCTATAACCCCGGGCTTTTGCAAGGTCTATCCCTTCAAACGATTGCAGGTAGCCTTTCCAATACGTCTTCTGCGCCCGGCAAGGCGATACTCGGCACGGCCAATATACTCACGGCTTCCATCTGCAAGATAGACAACAATCAGCCTTCAAGCGTATGCAGCCTGAGCTACATCCAGCAGATCGAAAATGCAATCAAGTGATGCCGGCATCCCTTAAGCAGGGTCGACAGGGGCAATGGCCCATCCAACCTAAGGAGAGCCCACAACTGAGTCTGGCAGCCACCTAAGGCGCCTAGTGAGTCTTGAAAAGATGGAGATAATGGGGAACACCAAAACCAGCTCGATGACGCCTATCAGATATGTTTGTTTCGGACTCAGCCTTCTGGGAATCCCAATAACGGCCTACCTCACCATAGCCCACTTCACCTCGCCGGAAATCCTGGCCTGCCCATCTACAGCCGCCATCAACTGCGCGAAAGTGACCAGCTCGGCCGAATCGTACTTCCTCGGAATTCCGGTGGCCGTTCTGGGACTGGCCTTTTTCACATATCTCTCTATTTTGAACTCCCCCTGGGGATTCAGCCAAACTAACCTGAGGGTGCCCAGGCTTGGATCGATGTTCTTTGGGGTTGCTTTTGTTCTTTGGCTGATCTCTGCCGAGCTTCTCATAATCCAATCGATATGTTTATGGTGTACGGCCGTGCACGTGATTACAGTCGTAATCTTTGCCATAGTGGTTTACGACTATTTCACGGAATCTCCGGATGAGATCCTGCGACGAAGCCCTAACAGCAGCCATTCCTAACGCTGCAGAGTGGAGGAAATGATTTGCCTAGCAGGGCCGACAGTGACCAAAAACTGCAGACAGGCAAGAATTTTGAACTTTTCGCCCAAAAGGTTCTCGTGATCGTTGGAAAAGGCGGAACTGGAAGGACAACTGTAGCCCGGATTCTCGCCGAGGTGGCGACGAAAGCTGGAAAGCGTACAACAGTCATTGCCGGCGCATCGGGCACTTTCTACGTCAACAGGGAAGATTCCCTTTTGACCTTCGCCTCCCTAGAACCTGGTGACGTGCTAATTGACTATCTTGACGAACATGGATTGGGTCAACTTGGCAAGAGGCTGTCGTCATCTGGGCTTGCGAGCATCATCTCCACCGCAATACCGGGGATCGCGGACCTGCTGGTGCTCGCAAAGATCAAACAGATGGAGAGATCAGAAACGGCGGATCTTATAATCTTCGACGCCCCAGCCTCGGGACACTTCCTCAAGCTCATCTCCACCCCCAAAGGCCTAGCAGAAATAGCTGCAGCAGGTCCTCTTCAAAAGCAGTCGAAAGAGGTCCTGGAAATGCTCACAGACCCAGCACGACTGGGAGTAGCCTTTGTTACGGCCGCAGAAGACACCCCCGTGAAGGAAAGCATCGAGACCATGGAAAAGCTGCGGCAGGAAGCCGGCATTTCGCCCAAAGCTCTATTCGTCAACGCGCTGCTACCGCAGATGCGGGAAATTGGCGGAGTCGCTGGCTCTGAAATCCGAAAAAACTCATCTGCGATTTCCCGAGCTGCTCAATACACCAGCCAGCGAGCCAGCGCCCAAAGGAAGCGCGAAGCCATGGCAGAACGTGCATTCGGGCTGGCACCGATCGAGATTCCCCTGGTACCAAAGGTCGAGCTAGATGACGACGATATTAAGAACTTGGCGGAGATAGTTGAGCCACAGATCCAGGTGGCGAGATGAGCCTAAATGTCTTGGAGAGTTCCAAGGTGATCGTTTGCCTCGGGACCGGCGGCGTGGGAAAGACCACCGCCGCTGCTGCACTGGGATACATGGCAGCGAAGGCGGGAAGGCATGTATGCGTAGTCACTATAGACCCGGCTAAACGTCTCGCGGATGCGATGGGAATCGCTGAGATCGCAAATACGCCGAAAAAAATCCAGACCTCTTCCGAGCTTGACCTCTGGGCCGTTATGCTCGACCCGAACTCTACCTTCGACGAACTGGTCCAGAAGTTCGCCACCTCCGAGAAACAGGTCGAAAAAATCTTTCACAATTCGATCTACCAGAACCTTACTGAAAACCTTTCCGGCACCCAAGAGTACATGGCCATGGAAAAGCTGCATGAGCTCGCATCGGATCCGCGCTTCGACCTATTGGTCGTGGACACACCACCTGCCCGGAACGCGATCGACTTTCTGAACGCCCCCAACCGCCTGATCGGCTTTCTTGAAAACAGGTTCTTCAGGCTATTGATATCGCCTTCGCAAAGCGTGTTCCGGCCGGTGACGTTCGCAACACGAATGCTTTTGAGGACAATATCGAAGGTGGTCAGCGCTCAAGTCGTGTCCGATGCCGTAGAGTTCTTTCAAGCCTTCGAAGGGATGGAAGCAGGCTTCAAGGCCAGGGCATCAGAGGTTCAGAACCTTCTTTCACAAGACTCAACTTCGTTCGTGCTGGTGACGGGCACGCACAAGGACACTGTCGACGAAGCAATCTACTTCGCCTCGAAATTAGATGAATTCAAGCTTCAGGTGAACTTGATCATCTCCAACAGGATTACCCCGTATTTCGGTGATGATTTCGATACGGAGCAAGTGCTTTATCCCGCTGGGTTTCGAGAAAACCTTGAATATCTCACAAAACTGCGGTCTGCCGAGTTGGTGCAACTTTCTAGACTTTCGGTGATAGCCAGCGGAGACAGCCACATCGTTGTTCCGTTGCTGCCTCACGATATAGGGTCCCTAAGCGAGATCCAGGAGATCGGCGAGGTTCTGGTGAATTCCAGATCGACATACGACAATTCAGTTTCACCATGAAGATGCAATTTTTGCGGAAATAAAGTAGGTTCTTTATCGTGCCTTTGATCTACATAGTCTCTGACTCGCAAAACCTCAAGAAGTTGGTAAGCTCCGCGCTCGCTGGGCCCGACAATGACTTGGTAGAACTTGCTTCGGGCAAAGAGCTTCTCGAGCTCCTTGACGAAGAGACCCCGGACCTTGTGATGCTTGATCTCCAAATAGCAAATATGGGGGCGACCGCCATCACCCTGGAAATCCGACTCGCCGAAAAAGCGGGGAGAATAGATCCGACGAAAATTATCGTCCTCCTTGATAGAAGAGCCGACGTCTTCATGACGCGTCGTTCCGGCGCTGACGGCTTCGTAATAAAGCCGCTTGACTCGCTCAAGATTAAAAGAGCTGTCAAGGAAACCCTCAGCGTAGGCAGCTTTGAAGACCCTGCCTACGCGCCCGCCAAGTGAATCGAGCCTCAGCTCGGCTTTAGGACCGGCCTGATTAGAATTAGTGTCTTCGTCGTAAACCACGGGAAGTGGCGCAGCTTGGTAGCGCGCAGCGTTCGGGACGCTGAGGCCGCGGGTTCAAGTCCCGCCTTCCCGACCAGAAAAACCACTGGTCTCTTGCCGCGGCGTTTCGAACTGCCTTTGTGGCTACAGGTCGCGTCACGTAGCTACCCATTGACATGCGCCGACGAAGATCATGACATCTGATTCGTCTTGGGATGACATTCGCAGGTAAAATCCGAGGGGAGTGCCCTTTAGCCTGAACTTACCCTTGCAAAACAAGACTATCATGCTTCTGACCTCGATAAATGGGGCAGTTCGGTAAAGTGGGTACTGGCTACA
>DAHVOF010000047.1 GCA_027318945.1 Actinomycetota bacterium
ACGTATCAATGTCCCGTGGATCCCCGGTGCAATCCACTTCTTCAACCAGCTCCGGATAGGCCTCAAATAACGTGCGGGCCCCCTCATCGCCAGATCGAGGCAACAGATCCCAAATTGACCTGTCTAATCTGACTGGATTCCTTCTTTTCCCATGATATGTCGCAACCGCAATCGGTCGATCATGAGATTGGGCCACAGTTACCCAGCTTGCGCTCGTGATCCCGGGCTGATCTCCCAGACCTACCACGACCGCATCTGCTTTGAACTTCCTCGCCTCGACGATTCCGCGCTGAAGCGAGGTCGCCATACCTTCACGCCAATCGGAATTGTGCACAAGAATTATGTTCGACGTCACAAACGTGCTCAGATCAACCGCTCCATCGACGACTATATTGTACTCGAATCCTGCCTTGTTCATGGAGTCCAGCGACATCGCAACAACAACTGAACCGCCAAGCGGATGCAGCAGCTTATTCACTCCACCGTGAAATCGGCTGCCTTGACCACCGCAAAGAAGCAAGCCCGCTATCGACAACTGGAACTACGTCCTGTCATGGATCGAGCCGACGGTCTCACTGAGAGATTTTATAGATCGGCCAGTTCTTTTCGAGATGATTTCCGCGCATATCGATATTGCCGTCTCCTCCGGAGTCCGAGCGCCAATATCCAGGCCGATCGGACCCATCACACGCTGCTTAAGAGTCTCGCCGGAAACGCCTATAGCTAAAAGCCTCTTCGTGCGCTCCTCGTGAGTGCGGCGCGAACCCATGGCCCCGATGTACCCAACCCGGCTCTGCAGCGCCATTTGAATTGCAGGTATATCGAACTTAGGGTCATGAGTCAGCACACAGATTGCATCCCTCTCACTTAACCGGTCGAGAACCTTCTCCAGATAGCGGTGCGGCCAGTCGACAACGACCTCATCGGCCATCGGAAACCTCGCCTGTGTTGCAAATACGGGTCGTGCATCGCAAACTGTGACCGTGTAACCCAAAACCTTCGCTACGCGCGCGAGCGCAGCCGTGAAATCAACAGCGCCAAAAATTATCATCTTCGGAGGCGGTGCAAATACCTCCAGAACGACTCCCACCTCTTGGTGCCGCGCCTGGCCGTTGCGACCGTAATGGCGTATGTCACTCATACCCACGGAAAGCGCACCAAGAGAATCCCGGATCAAAACTTGATCAAGATCGTCCCTACCGAGCGTGCCAGTGTAAGAGCCATCGGCATAGACGAGCATTGACGATCCGAGCTTGGGCAACTCACCACTGAGAGAAAATGCGTCTCGACCCTCACTTGATAGGTCGCGCGTCTCATACTCGCCATCATCCGCAGGACTTAGAGAAATTATTGTCGCCCAGACGAACGGCCGCTCAGTCAGAATACTCTTTTCAAGTTCTTCATAGAACTCTGGCAAATCAGGGTCAATAAGTATTCTCAGGGTTCCACCGCAGGTCAGGCCAACTGCAAATGCTTCATCGTCGGAATAACCAAATGTCTGGACCGTAGGGCACCCGATTTCACTTTCTAAAATAGCTCCAAGGTCCCCCGTGGCAGCCTCCGTGCTATCCATAGGCATTGACGTGATTCCCATAGCTTTCAGAGCCTCAGTGACGACGGCGCCTTCTACGCATCCACCTGAAACGGAACCGGCAACCTCACCCGAATCCGAAACAGCCATCGTTGCACCGATATCCCGGGGACCAGAGCCCTCGACCCCGACCACGCGCGCAATGGCAACCCGCCTTCCTAGGCTTCGCCATTTCCTAATATCCTGCAGCACTTCCTTCATCTGGCAATCACCTCTGCTAGTTGTATCAATGAACGCAGGGAATGTCCTTCGACAAAGTCTGAGACATAGGGCAATGCCGCAGACATTCCACGAGCCAGTGGAGCGTAGCCAGGCGTGTACTTCAGTGGGTTCACCCAGATTATTCTTCGGGCCACCCTGCTCAGCCTAGCCATTTCTCGCTCCACTAGTTCCGGTTCGCCCCTGTCCCAACCGTCAGACATAATAACTATCACCGCTCCTCTGGCCATTCCGCGAACACCGAACTGCTCGTTGAACTTTTTGAGCGCATCTCCAATTCGAGTGCCGCCGGACCAATCTTTGACTGCGTGACTTGCTCTTTCCAATGCTACGTCAGGATCCTTCCAATTGAGCTCTCTAGTTATCCTCGTTAAGGCCGTGCCAAAGGTGAACGCCTCAACTCGAATCCCACCTGCCACAGCCGTATGCATATATCGAATAAGTGCCCTCGCATAGGGCTCCATCGATCCGGAAATATCACATAATAAAACTATTCGCCTTGGTCGATTTCCGTTGATTCGATGCCGAATGCGAATAGGCTCACCCATATGCGCAACGGCTTCCTTGGCAGTCCTTCGCATATCTATCGAACCCCGGCGGGCCTTTGAATGAACCTTCCTCGTAGTTTGCCTTTTTGGCACCACCAGCGCCAGTCGATCCATAGCTCTTGTAGCTTCAGCCAACTCGTCTTCAGTGCATTTTGCAAAATCTTTATTGGCGAGGATCTCTGTAGCTGAAAATTTCAGTCGGAGGGTCATATCGGACTGGACCCCATCGGCGTCCTCCAAATCCTCCCGATCTTCAGAACCATCGTCGGCGTCCGTCTCAATCGCAACCGTGATCTGTTGACTCTCGGCTGAAAACGTTTGCTGCAGTATCGAAAGCCACCAGGAGGCAAAACAAGCATCCAGGATAGGAAAATCTTCCGGCCTCGATACGAGGGTGGCTCTAGCGCAGCCATATACATTCTGCCGTGACTCGATACTCAAAACCATGAGTGACTGAGCGAACCATGTCACCCGATCAGTGGGCACGCTCATTCCGGCGGCCCGCAACAACCTCGCGAATGCAACAGCCAACCTGGTGAAATCTTCCAACACCACGCACCTCTATTTTGCTCTTTGAACCGCTGACCGCACCAAGTCGCTGATCGAGATCGATCGGACCCTCTCCGAATCTTCCTTGTACTTCAGAACACTTCCGAGCGTCTCTTGAACAATCTGCTCGTTCAACTCACGTGCGCCCAAAATCGCGATCGACTGCGCCCAATCAATGGTTTCGGCCACTCCCGGCGGCTTGAACAGCCCTATCGTTCTCAAGTTCTCCACCATGCTCGCTACCTGCCGCGCAAGGGTTGCCCCGACCTCCGGAGCCCTGAGATTCACTATGTCAACTTCGCGTTCAAATGTCGGATGCTCCACCCAGCAATAGAGGCAGCGCCTCTTGAGTGCATCATGCAAGTCTCGTGTTCGATTTGACGTAATCACGACTATGGGAGGTACTTGAGCCTGAATCCGGCCAATCTCAGGAATCGTTACAGAGTACTCTGACAGGACTTCTAGCAAGAACGCTTCAAACTCATCATCGGCTCGATCAAGCTCGTCGATCAGCAGTACAGGAGGCTTTCCCCCAAGTGATGACAACGCCGAAAGGATCGGCCGCTTCAAAAGGAAACGTTCCCCGTAAAGTTCGTTCTCCAACTGCTCGATATCCGGATGATCCCCACGACCTACCGTCTCGGCTGTCCGCAAATGGAGAAGCTGCTTGGCATAGTCCCATTCGTACAGAGCCTGCGAGACATCTATCCCTTCGTAGCACTGAAGGCGAATCAAGTTCGTATCTAGCCATCTAGAGAGGGCCTTGGCAACTTCTGTCTTGCCGACGCCTGCTTCGCCTTCAAGGAGCAACGGCCTAGCAAGTGCGAGCGATAAAAAGATGGTCGTCGCCAGGATCTCGTCCGCCAGATACTCGTTTTCAGCCAGTTTGGCCTGAAGCTCGGCCGGCGAAGAAATGCCGAGAGAGCTGCGATCAATAGTTGGGAATGACAACCTCAGACTCCAGGTTCCTATTGCGAGGGATAGTTAATAGCCTAGACCACGCAGAGCCTGATTAGAGGCACTACTTCAGCGTCTCTGCCAACGCCCTCTTGACTAGCACCTGAGCAAG
>DAHVOF010000064.1 GCA_027318945.1 Actinomycetota bacterium
GATCTTGATGCATGGAATCGTCCAGGACGAGATCCCCAAACCTTAACACCGTGCTAACGCCCACCGAACCTGAACCTTTGTAACGCCGAAGAATTGCCTTGACTCTCTCCGCGAGCTCTTCAAGAGAAAATGGCTTCGTAATGTAATCATCCGCTCCCAAAGACAGCCCCCTAATCTTGAACTGTGTTTCGTTTCTCGCGGTCAAGAACAAAACCGGGACATCGCGTCCAGACTGGCGAAGCCTATCAATCACCTGGAAGCCATCAAAATCTGGCATCATGAGATCCAAAACGACAAGACTATAGTTCGAAGTCGTAGCCTTGAATAGGGCCTCCTCGCCAGTCGACGCTACGTCTACGTGATAACCAATAAGAGTTAACCCCTGTTGTATAAGTTCTGTAATTGCCGGATTATCATCTACGGCGAGGATAAATTCTTTTTCGACCGACACGCTCAACGCAACACCCCAGTGCCTCAATAATGCGTAAATTCAGCCGACCGTCCACCTATTGGCAACCGGTTCAAACCTTCTCTTGCAATCAAGCCTAGAACAGTAGGCTGTAATCGAGCTGCAAAAAGTCTTAGGAAATCCAAATTCACCTGCTCCCAAGGAGAAATCCTAGAATCCTCCGCAGCGCTATGCCTCGGCCGTCGTCGACACCGAAGTATCAAAAATCTGGTCGAAATGCCTTGCCGGCCGAATGCGATCCCTCTTGAACTCTGGTTGCAGCATTCGCGAACCTCCGAAGTGAAGCCGGGTATCTCTCTTTGACGCTAGCCATGTTCAAGCCGGTAAATATTTGCCTCAATCTTACTTCGGTCGACTTGGAACGCCCATGGGAGATCTCTTGCTCTCGAAATACCCACCCTGGCCGACGCCAAAAATGGAACGCCATCGATACCAACTGCCTCCCTTGTATCAATGAGCTTCCACCTCCCGTCACAGAGTAGATCGGATCCATCATCGCTCAGCTCCGCGCCCAAGCTCCTGCCTACACGGCCGGGTCCGCATACTGGTTGCAAATCACCGAACGCTTCCCCAAACTTATCCGGCTGCCCCCCAAAGGAAACGAGAACTCCTGAACGCACGAGAACAGCCTGACCAGAAAAGACCGCGCCAGTCACAACGTTGACGCACTTGTGGATGCCGTAGCTCAGGTATACGTAGAGAGTTCCCCCATCCTTGAACATGGAAGCATTTCTAACCGATGGTCCCCTATGCGCATGCGACGCCTCGTCATCTTCACCGCCATAGGCCTCGACACCGGTAATCACAAGTCCTAACCTAGCGTTACAAATCATCATTCCAAGGAGAATTGGCGCCACTACTGGGGAATTCTGTCTCAACAAATCCCGATCCGGACTACCGCAGCTCCAGAATGGGCTTGGTTTTATTGACATGGCTGACGCTCCCACGAAATAGATTCCATGTGGCCTACGACTCGTCCACGGTGCTCCAATGCTGTTCTGGCCGAATTGCCGCCCATGCACGGTCGGATCCTGAATGCGCTTATCGTTGCCACACACCGGTCCTCCACTTTTTAATCCGCGATATGACTGAGCCGATAGTACAAGCGCGACAGAGCCTGTAGCCAACTAATAAGAAATTGAGGTTGCACTGAATCGGGAACCCGCTCTCGAGACGGCTGCGTTCGCAGCGCCTTCTCCACGGCGGACGGCAATTTCTTTTGACTCAAGCGTTCGAAACTAAAGTGCCCAGTTGATCCCACACCTAGCAGACCGCGAAAACTAACGTTTCTCCGAAGCTTCCAGCTGAAGCTCCTCACGGAGTATTGCGGAGCGATAGCTATCGAGTTGAACTTTAACGGCCGCAATTCCCGAGCCACCTGGTGACTGTCTGCGCTCCAAGGATACGCCGGGAATCAGTAATTCGGCGGCCGGAGCGCCGAGCTGAGGATGTGCCTCGACCAATTCACCAAGATCGACATGGCGCTCAAGAGAATCCCGCACCAGCCCACCAATTATTACGTGAGCCTGTCTAAAGGGAACCCCCTTTGCGACCAGCCACTCAGCAAGATCTACCGCGCAAAGATATGGTGAGTCTGCCGCTCGGCGCATCCTCGAAAAATCAAAACTTGCGCTTGAAAGCAGACCTGATAATGAAGATATCCCAAGCGAGATCTGGTTCAGAGAGTCAAAAAGAGGCTCCTTATCTTCTTGAAGATCGCGATTATAGGAAAGTGGAAGTCCTTTCAATGTAGTCAAGAAACCTACGAGCGAACCGATCACCCTTCCTGACTTTCCCCTCGCAAGTTCAGCAATGTCAGGATTCTTCTTTTGAGGCAACATCGACGAACCAGTGGAATAAGCATCATCGAGCCGAAGATACCCGAATTCTTCCGTCGACCACAGGACCACTTCCTCGCCAATCCGAGATAAGTGCACCCCAAGCAGCGAAAGATCGAATAGTGATTCCGCAACAAAGTCGCGATCAGAAACAGCGTCTAGGGAGTTCTCAAACCGCCTAGAAAAGCCGAGCTCAATCGAAACGAAGTCTGGATCAAGCGGAAGCGATGATCCACCAAGTGCTCCGGCACCAAGAGGAGAAACGTCCGTTCGGTCAATAGTCTGCATCATCCGATCAAAATCTC